>NZ_JBVIPT010000002.1:675129-787350 GCF_055577685.1 Streptomyces sp. NPDC033178 | reverse complement strand
TCGAACTCATCGGCGGCGTCCGCTTCCCCGCCATCGGCGAACTCCCCTACCTCCTCACCCTCGCCGGCCACGGCTTCTACTGGTTCCGACTCCGCAAGGACATGGCCTAGAAACAGGGAGAAGAAGCAGGTAGGAGTAGAACGGGGGCGGGGCGGTTTCCCCCGCCCCGCCTTGGGCACGCATCAGTAACACCCCGACTCACCCGGTTTCCGGGTCCTGGGGAAAGGACGCGACGCCATGTCGGAAGCCGTCACCCGTTCCGTGCACTCCGCTTCGACGAGTCCAGGCCTCCTTGCGTCCCTCGATCCGCTGCTTCGCGAGTGGCTGCCACGGCAGCGGTGGTTCGCGGGTAAGGGCCGTCCCGTCACCGGGTTCTCGCTGGTGGCGGCCACAGAAGTGCTGCCGTGGGACTCGAAGCTGGGGCTGCTGCATCTGCTCGTGCGGGCGCATCAGCCGCTCGTACCGACGCAGAGTGCCGCCACGCATCCGGCCGACTGCTACCAGCTCCTGATCGGTGTGCGCGAGATGCTGCCGCCACGGCTGGCGCCCGCGCTGATCGGCCGTCCGACCGAGGGGCCGCTGGCCGGACGGACCGTGTACGAGGCTCTGCACGACACCCGGCCCGCCGATGTGCTCCTGGAGGCGCTGCGGGCGCGGGCGCGCGTCGGCGACCTGCGCTTCGAGCGGGACATGCGGCAGGACATCCGGGACGGCCTGGTGCCGCGGCTGGTGACGGCCGAGCAGTCGAACTCCTCGATCGTCTACGGAGATACGTTCATCCTGAAGCTGTTGCGGCGGATCGTGCCGGGGGACAACCCCGACCTGGAGCTGCCGCTGGTGCTGTCCCGCGAGGGCTGCCCCCGGGTTCCGGCGCCCGCCGGGTGGCTGCTCGCGGACCTGGCCGACGAGACGTACGTACTGGGCGTGCTGCAGCCCTTCGTCCAGGGTGCGGCGGACGGCTGGGAACTCGCGCTGCGCGAGCTCGCCAAGGGCGAGGACTTCAGCGGTGAGGCGCGGGCGCTGGGGCGCGCCACCGCCGAGGTGCACACGGCGCTGGCGCGGGCGCTGCCCACGGTGACCATGGGACGCGGGCAGATGGAACTGCTCGTGGACGGTATGACCGAGCGGCTGGAGGCGGCCGCCCAGGCGGTGCCCGCGCTGCGGCCGTACGCGCCGGGGCTGCGCACGGCCTTCGAGGCGCTCGCCGACCTGGCGGGCGAGGGCGAGACGTGGACGGCCCAGCGGATCCACGGGGATCTGCATCTCGGGCAGTGTCTGCGGTCGCCGTCCGGTGAATGGTCGCTGATCGACTTCGAGGGCGAACCGTCCAAGCCGCTCGCCGAGCGGCGGATGCCGCAGCCGACCGCGCGGGACGTGGCCGGGATGCTCCGCTCCTTCGACTACGCGGCGCACTCGCACGCGCCCGTGGTGCCCGGCTGGGCCGACGCCTGCCGGGCGGCCTACTGCTCCGGGTACGCCGAGGCCGACGGACGTGATCCGCGTACGGATCCGGTGCTGTTGCGCGCGTACGAGACCGACAAGGCGATCTACGAGGTCGTGTACGAGGCGCGGCACCGGCCCGACTGGCTGCCCGTGCCGATGGAGGCGGTCCGCCGCCTGGCCGTCTCCGGATCGTCGTAGGCGCCCGGATGTCCCGCCACCGCTCTGCCCGTCCCTCATCACCGTCGACTCCGCTGAGGAGGCCCCACCCGTGACGCCCCGCCCGAACCCGCCCGCCAAGAAGCCGAAGAGCGCGAAGGCCAAGTCCGACACCGGCAAGGCCGCCGCGAAGGCGAAGGCGAAGACCGAGCCCGCGGTCGCGGATCCCGCGGAGCCGGTACGCGAAGAGGAGCCGACCGTACGAGACGCGGAGCCGACCGTGCAGGACGCGGAGCCCGTACGGGATGCGGAGCCGACCGTGCAGGATGTGCGGCCGTTGGCGGTGCTGGACCGTGGTGACCGGGAGCGGCTGCTCGGGGGCGCGCACCACGAGCCGCACTCGGTGCTCGGGGCCCATCCCGTGCCCGACGGTGTGGTCTTCCGGGTGCTGCGGCCGTACGCGCTGTCGGTGACGGTCGTCACCGAAGAGCTGCGGGCCGAACTGAACGACGACGGCGAGGGCTTCTTCTCCACCGTGCTGCCGTTGCGGGAGGTGCCCCCGTACCGGTTGATCGTGGAGTACGAGGGGACGGTTCAGGACACCGAGGACGCGTACCGGTTCCTGCCCACGATCGGCGAGTTCGATCTGCATCTGTTCGGCGAGGGGCGGCACGAACAGCTGTGGACCGCGCTCGGTGCCGAGCCGATGGTCCACCAGGGTGTGGCGGGCACCCGGTTCACCGTCTGGGCGCCCAACGCCCGTGGGGTGCGGGTCGCCGGGACCTTCAACTTCTGGGACGCCACAGCCTTTCCGATGCGATCGCTCGGCTCCTCCGGGGTGTGGGAGCTGTTCATTCCCGGGATCGGCGAGGGCGAGCTCTACAAGTTCGAGATCACCCGGCCCGACGGTTCCAAGACGATGCGGGCCGACCCGATGGCGCGGCGTACGGAGATCCCGCCCGCCACCTCCTCCGTCGTGCACGCCTCGCGCCACGAGTGGCAGGACGGGGAGTGGATGGCGCGGCGGGCCTCCGACCCACCGGCCCATGAGGCGCCGTTCTCGGTGTACGAGGTCCATCTGGCGTCCTGGCGACCGGGGTTGACGTACCGTCAGCTGGCCGAACAACTGCCAGTGTACGTCTCGGACCTGGGCTTCACGCATGTGGAGCTGATGCCGGTGGCGGAGCACCCCTTCGGCGGTTCATGGGGTTACCAGGTCACGGGCTTCTACGCGCCGACTGCCCGGCTGGGGACGCCGGACGACTTCAAGTACCTGGTCGACGCGCTGCACCGGGCCGGGATCGGCGTGATCATGGACTGGGTGCCCGCGCACTTCCCGCGGGACGACTGGGCGCTGGCGGAGTTCGACGGCCGGCCGCTGTACGAGCACGAGGATCCGCTGCGGGCCGCGCACCCCGACTGGGGAACCCTGGAGTTCGACTACGGGCGCCGGGAGGTGCGCAACTTCCTGGTCGCCAACGCGGTGTACTGGTGCGAGGAGTTCCACATCGACGGCCTGCGGGTCGACGCGGTGGCGTCCATGCTGTATCTGGACTACTCGCGCGAGCCGGGCCAGTGGACGCCCAACGTCCACGGCGGGCGGGAGAACCTCGACGCCGTCGCCTTCCTCCAGGAGATGAACGCCACGCTGTACCGGCGGGAGCCGGGTGTCGTCACGATCGCCGAGGAGTCGACGGCGTGGGACGGCGTCACTCGGGCCACCCACCACATCGGGCCGGGCGGCTTCGGGGGTCTCGGCTTCGGGCTGAAGTGGAACATGGGGTGGATGCACGACTCGCTCGGCTATGTCGCGCACGAGCCGGTGCACCGCAAGTACCACCACCACGAGATGACGTTCTCGATGGTGTACGCGTACAGCGAGAACTACGTGCTGCCGATCTCCCACGACGAAGTCGTGCACGGGAAGCGGTCGTTGGTGTCCAAGATGCCGGGTGACTGGTGGCAGCAGCGGGCCACGCTGCGGGCGTATCTGGGCTTCATGTGGGCGCATCCCGGCAAGCAACTCCTCTTCATGGGGCAGGAGTTCGCGCAGGGCGCGGAGTGGTCCGAGGCGCACGGGCCCGACTGGTGGCTGCTCGATCCGTCGTACGGGGCCGCCGCCGACCACCGGGGTGTCCGTGATCTCGTCCGGGACCTCAACGCCGTGTACCGGCATGCTCCCGCGCTCTGGGAGCGGGACACCGATCCCTCCGGGTTCGCCTGGATCGCGGGGGACGCGGTCGAGGACAACGTCTTCGCGTTCCTCCGCCACGCGGCGGACGGCTCGCCCTTGCTGGCCGTGTCCAACTTCTCGCCGGTGGTGCGGCACGAGTACCGGCTCGGTGTTCCGGATGACGTGCCCGCCTGGCACGAGGTCCTCAACACGGACGCCGGCCGCTACGGCGGTGCCGACGTCACGAACCCCGACCCCGTCAAGCCCGACGCCCAGCCCTGGCACGGCCGCCCGGCCAGCATCCGTCTGACGCTGCCACCGCTGGCTACGGTGTGGCTGCGGCCGGCATAGCTCTTCTCGCCCCCGCCGCCCCTACCCTCCCCCATCTCTCGGCTTCGCTCGAGCGGGGGGACCCTCATCGCCCCTTACTCAGGGGCTCCGCCCCCGAACCCCCGCTCCTCAAACGCCGGAGAGGCTGAATACTGCGCAGTTCCCCGCGCCCCTAAAAGGGCGCGGGGAAGTGCGCGACCAGCCACAACAATCGGACGAGGCCGTCCAGGCCGACAGCGAGGAGCAACGGCACGACACGCCACCGCTCCCAACGGACCGTCACCCCTATGCCCGACCCAGCGAAAACGCCGTCCCCTCAAGCTCCGTTGTCTGCCGGCCACGCCTGGGGTCCGAGCCGCAACTGTCGATAGCGAAGTGATCGTCCGGTCGAGTCTCCGGGCGCCGGAAGCCTTCGCGAAGAACAACATCAGGCCGTGGGCCCGCCCGTGGGGGCCGGCCGAGGTGACCCCGCTACGGCAGAGCTCCCAGCAGCTTGCCACCCCAAGCCGACAATTCATGACATACGGCGTAGGCTGGTGTCATCGGATGGAGCCTGAGTGGCTCGGCCCAAGGCTGGTAGCTCAGTAACTGGACAGGCCCTCCGCTCCGGGCCACCCCTAAGCCGGTGTCTCCGTCGGGCAGGCGGCGCCCGGGCCGGACCGGGCGTATGAGGAGCCTCGCGAGACGCGCATGGTCTCGAATCCGCTCAACTCGGCGTGCTGTTCATCCAAAAAATCCGGTACGTGCAGTGTTCATTGCCGAATCACCTCGTAAACCGAGCACGGAATCACCCATGCCTGTGAGTGCAGATCCTGGATATCCCCGCCAGCCAACCCGGGTATCGAGAGGAAGGCCGGCGCCATGAATGCCAACTTCGTCAATGCCGAAGTGAACCGTGCCCTGGCGGGTGGCGCGCTCCTCCCCCTGTGGATCGTCCTGGGGTGCTTCGCTCTGATTTCCCTCGGGTTGTTGTTGACCCGCTTCCACGCTCGGCGTGGTCACCGATGAGTCGCTTCATCTCGGCCGCTGCGATGCTGGTGGTCGTGGCGATCATCCTGATCACGCAGGGCGGCACCATGGCATCCGTCTACGGGACCGCCGTCTTCGCCTTGATGTTCGCCAAACTGGGGGCTTCTCTCGTCCGCCGGCCGCAGACAGCCGCAGCCCCTGAGGACCTGGCGAAGGTGAACGAATTGACGGTCGGCGCGATCATCACTGTCTACAACGAGGACCCGGAAGCGTTCGCCAGGTGTCTCGACAGCGTTCTGGGTCAGACCCGCCGTCCGACCACACTGACGGTTGTCGATGACGCCTCGACGGACTCCCGCGCGTTGGCTTACGCGCTCTCGCCCGAGGTGGTCCGACGGTTCCGGGACGCGGGCATCGGCTACCAAGTGGTGGAATTTTCGGAGAACAAGGGAAAACGTCAGGGACTGGCGGCCGGTTTCCGGCTTCATGCCGATACGGACATATACCTGGGCATCGATTCGGACACTGTGCTGGACAAGTACGCCATCGAGCGGGGCATGCTTCCGTTCGCCTCGGACAAGGTGAACGCCGTCACTGGACTGGTACTGGCCCTCAATGCCCGCAAGAACGTTCTCACCCGACTGATCGATCTTCGTTACGCCAATGCGTTTCTGTACGAGCGTGCCGCATACAGCCTGCTGGGAGCGGTCCTGTGCTGTTGCGGATCACTGGCCTTCTACCGCGGAACCGTGGTGCGCGAACACCTTCACGGCTTCCTCAACCAGCGGTTCCTGGGTCGACTGTCCACCTTCGGCGACGACCGGCACATGACGAACTACTGCCTCCTGACCGGCAAGGCGGTCCTGCAGGCCAACGCGGTGGCCTGGACTCTGGTTCCCGAGAAATTCAGACACTACCTGCGACAGCAGGTGCGGTGGAACAAATCGTTCTTCCGTGAATCACTGTGGATTATCCGGGTCGGACAGATGAGCAGGCCGGCATTCTGGCTGGCGCTGCTGGAGTTGATATCCTGGACCTGTTTCACAGGGGTATTGATCTTCGCCATGGTCATGATGCTCATCAGTGCTCAGGGCGCCTTGCTGTTGGTGTACCTCATGCATGCGATGCTCCTCAGTTACGCCTGGTCTGCCAGATATCTGGAGTCCGGTGACCGTACCCGGATTCCCTGGACGGAACGGCTGGGAACCTTCTTGCTGGCTCCGCTGTACGGCCTGCTGCACATGGGTGTTCTGCTGTGGGTGCGGGTCTACTCCCTGTGCACGCTGCGCGACACCGCCTGGGGCACTCGCAAAGGAGTGGAAGTCTCCCTGCCGGCCATGACCGGTCCCGGGGAGCAGCACCCTGACGTCTCAGAGTGATGGGCGCCCGAGCGCCCTGTACGTCCATCCGGCTTTCCGCCAGCGCCCGGGATCCAGGCAGTTGCGCCCGTCGAGGATCCGTTTGTGGCACACCCCGTCGAGGGCCGCGGGTTCCATGTCCCGGAACTCCTGCCATTCGGTCAGATGAAGCACGATGTCCGCTTCATGAGCCGCATCCCGGGCCGAGTCCACGTAGTCGAGTGTCGGGAAGGTTCTACGTGCGTTGTCGTTGGCTCTTGGGTCGTACACGGTGACCTGTCCGCCGTACAGCTGGATCTGAGCTGCGACATTCAGTGCCGGCGAATCCCTGACGTCGTCAGAGTTCGGCTTGAAAGCGGCCCCGAGTACCGCCACCCGTTTACCGAGAAATTCGCCGCCGCAGTACTGGCGGGCCATGTCAACCATACGTGTCCGGCGGCGCATGTTGATCAAGTCGACTTCACGCAGGAAGGTAAGAGCCTGATCGGCGCCCAATTCGCCCGCACGGGCCATGAAGGCGCGGATGTCCTTGGGGAGACAACCACCTCCGAATCCCAGGCCGGCATTGAGGAACTCTTTGCCGATCCGCGCGTCGTGCCCCAGTGCCTCACTCAACTGCAGCACATCGGCGCCTGCGGCCTCGCACACCTCTGCCATGGCGTTGATGAAAGAGATCTTCGTGGCAAGGAAGGAATTCGCCGCGGCCTTCACCAGTTCGGCCGTGGCGAAATCCGTCACCAGAAAAGGCACTCCTTGGGAAATGGGTTTGGCATAGACCGCCCGCAGGAGAGATTCGGCGCGCCGACTGCGTACACCCACGACCAAGCGGTCCGGTCGCAGCGTGTCACCCACGGCGTGGCCCTCGCGCAGGAATTCGGGGTTCCAGGCAAGCTCCGCCTCCTTCCCCGCCGGTGCCAGCATCTCCAGGCGCTCGGCCAGCCGGGCGGCGCTTCCCACAGGAACGGTCGACTTGCCCACTACCAGCGCCGGACGGCTCAGATGAGGAGAAAGCGCCTCGATCGCCGCCTCCACATGGCTCATGTCCGCGGCAAGCCCACCGTGGCGCTGGGGCGTACTGACGCACACGAAATGCACGTCCGCGCCTGCGGCAGCCGTCTCCCATGACGTCGTGAATCGCAGCAAGCCGGTTGATCCAGGCTGCCCCACCACGTGCTTGGAAAGCAGCTCCTGCAAATCCGGCTCGTACAACGGCGCCCTGCCGGACGCCAGCAGAGCCACCTTCTCCGGATCAATATCGACCCCCACCACCTCGAAGCCCATCTCCGCCATGCACACGGCATGAGTTGCCCCCAGATATCCTGTCCCGATCACCGAGATGCCGATGGCCATGCCCCGTTACCTTCCGCCTCGCCGGACCCCACAGAGAAACCCTTGCACATGGGCGGCGTCTCCTCTCGGCAGCGGAAAGACGGAAAGCCACAAGCGGGCATATGTGCCGATGCCGCTGTGCGGTAAACAGAGCCAAGGTGAGGCAGACAGCGATACGGGCAACCCAGGACTGCCCACCCGCCAGCGCAGAACCTGCTGACGGCTGCGGGTCAAACACGCGCTTCGAGGGCTGCGGCCGTTGGGAAATCGCACTCCGACGCGGCGCGCGTGGCGCGGTAACGGGACGCTCGCATCAGCAGCGCGTGTCTGAGCCAAGAGAGTGGTTCTGGGGCGAGACCGCCGCCGTTGCGGCCACCGTTGGACGCGCGACGTCCTGACTGCGGACGGGATGAGCGCCCGGCCTGCTCGACGGCCTTCGGGCAACCGGAAAGTGCGGGGCCAACAGAGTTCCCCCCGGTGTCATACGGCCGCCGACGCGCACCGTGCCGCCGCCCCTGTGCCGCCCAGTGTGCGTTCGCCTGCCGCGGCTTTCCGCACGGGCCCATGTCGCCCTGAGGGGCGACACCTAGTCGTGATAGATCACAAATAGGGGCATCATGACGACATCACCAGCTGCGGTTCAAGGAGGACGCAGTCACGATGCATGGGTCCCGGTCAGGAGCGATGGCCAGTCAGCAGCCGTCGCTCGCACTCCTGGCGACGGTCCGTCGGACCACGCCATCTCGTCCGCCGGTCGTCCCTGGAACGGGAGCCGACGGTTATGGCCGAGCGACCTGTCCCGGTGCAGGCGCTTCGCAGGTCGTCCGTCCCGCTCCCCGCCGGTGGCGTCCCCCTGCCGCCACCGCGGCCTTCCTGGTCGCGCGGGACGAGCGCGCCTTCGTCGAGTTGACCGCAGGAGCCGTCACGTGACGCCGTCGTGCCACCCCGTTCCTTCGCCCGAGACTCCGGAGCAGCACCCCCGGGCCTCCGCCGCCTCCCATGACTGGTGGCGCAGCGCGGTCGTCTACCAGGTGTACATCCGCAGCTTCGCCGACGGAAACGGTGACGGCATCGGTGATATCGCCGGGCTGCGGGACAGGCTCCCCTACCTCGTGGAACTGGGGGTCGACGCCCTGTGGCTCAACCCCTGGTATCCCTCGCCCATGGCCGACGGGGGGTACGACGTCTCGGACTACCGCTCCATCGATCCGGTCTTCGGCACCCTGGAAGAGGCCGAGAGCATGATGAAGGATGCTCACGAGCTCGGACTCAAGGTCTTCCTCGACATCGTTCCCAACCACACGTCCGACCAGCATCACTGGTTCCGCGAGGCACTGGCCGCTGGACCGGGTTCCACCGCACGCGACCGGTACGTCTTCCGGACCGGGCGCGGCTCGGGGGGCAGCTTGCCGCCCAACAACTGGCGCAGTGGCTTCGGCGGCCCCGCCTGGGTTCGGGTGACCGAGCCCGACGGAACACCCGGCCAGTGGTACCTCCATCTGTTCGCGCCGGAACAACCGGATCTCAACTGGGACAACGCCGAGGTACGCAGAGAGTTCGAGGCCGTCCTGCGGTTCTGGTTCGACGTCGGCGTGGACGGTATCCGCATCGATGTGGCCCACGGACTGGTCAAGGAAAAGGGCCTGCCCGACCTGGGCCACTCGGACATCGAACGTATCGGGATGGCGGCCGACGGCGGGCACCCGCACTGGGACCGGGAAGGCGTTCACGCCATCTTCCGCGGCTGGCGCGCGGTCGCCAACTCCTACGACGAACCACGCGTATTCGTCGCCGAGGCATGGATGGGTGCCCCCGACCGGCTGGCCCGCTACGTACGCCCCGACGAACTGCACACGGCCTTCAACTTTGACTACCTCACCGCGCCTTGGCGCGCGGACCACCTGCGCGAGGCGATCGACACCAACCTCGTGGCTTTCCGCGCCGTCGGCGCACCGGGGACGTGGGTGCTGTCCAACCACGATGTGGCGCGACACGCCTCCCGCTACGGCAGGCCCCAGCCCGACGAGCCCGTACGGGCGCTCTCGGACTTCCTCAAGGACACACCCTTCGACCTGGAACTCGGCACCAGACGAGCGCGAGCAGCCGCACTGCTGACCCTTGCTCTTCCCGGAGGGGCCTATATCTACCAGGGGGAGGAACTGGGGCTGTGGGAGATCGAAAATCTCCCTGAAGAACTCTTGCAGGACCCCACCTGGAAACGCTCGGGGGGCACCGACCGTGGCCGTGACGGATGCCGGGTGCCCATTCCGTGGTCCGGCGTTTCCCCACCGTTCGGATACAGCCCCCCGGCGGCCACGGCAGAGCCCTGGCTGCCGCAGCCGACCGCGTGGAGGAGCCTGACCGTGCAGGCCCAGCGCGGCGATGAGAAGTCCATGCTGGAGCTCTACCGCAAGGCTCTTCACCTGCGCCGTGCGCATCCCGCCCTGGGCGACGGAACCATGACCTGGGACTCCACGGACCAGGAGGAGGTCCTCTCCTTCACCCGAGAGCCGGGGTTCCGATGCGTGGTCAATCTGTCCGAACACCAGGTCGCCCTACCTGATCACGCAGAGGTGATCCTCTCCAGCGCGCCGATCCACGACGGCTGCCTGCAAAGTGACACAGCCGTTTGGCTGACCATATAACCGCCCATGAGCGTGAATGGCAGTTGTCTTTCCGATCTTGAGAGATGCACGTCGAACGGGGGTCCCGATTGAGCGGTCGGGGGCGCTGGGCGCATGCGGGTGGCGCCCCCTGAACAGCTCGTAGCCGCCGACGCGCACCACCTGCTGGCCCTGGTCTGGGCCGACGGCGGCTACACCGGCAGCCTCGTCGAGTACTGCCTGGCCGCGCTCGCGCTGGTGCTGGTGCTGGTGCTGGTGCTGGTGCTGGTGCTGACGATCGTCAAGCGCCTCTTCGCCAACCTGATGCGGAATCGCCGCCTGGTGCGCGACTTGGGGCCGCGCACCAGTAGTGCCGAGGCGATGGTCCACTGGTCGATGCCCCCCGGCTCATGACCCTCTGGTTGTCCCGGCCACACCCGTGGCGAGCGTGAACCGGCCCGGCGCCGGCCCGGCCGGCCCGCCACGGGCAACCAGGCGTTTCGCCTTCGACCGCAGTGCCTCCACCCGTGCCGGCACCACGTCCATGCCGAACGCTGCGGCCATCTCCTGGCAGGTCAGCGGCCCTTGACCGACCCGGACCCGGTCCGCGAGCGCCTTGAGAATGCGCTGGTAGTCCACCGACAGCACCGACCGGGGCAGCTCCTCACACCACACCGGCACCTGCGGCTGCACCGCGTCCCGAGGCGCCGAGGGCACGTCCGCATCCCGGCGATCCTCGGCGACCTCCGCATCGGCGGTGGTACCGCCGTTCGGACCCAGCACCGTATCGACCCGCCTGCGGGCGATCACCCACTCCTGCCGTTCCAGCTCGGCCACGGCCAACCCGGCCTGGCTGCGATCGGCCTCCTCACGCAGTTCGTCCACGCGACGGCGAGCACCCAACTCACGCTGTTCCAACTGCCCAACCACCGACGGCATCCACGACCTCCACAGGAGCGACGACACGACAGTTCACCACTCCCACGGGATCGCCGCCCCTGTGCCCGACCAGCGAAAACGCCGTCCTCAAGTCCGGAAGGACAACAGCTGCTCAGCGGCTCAGCGCCTTCGCCAGTGGCGGCGGCAGCTCCCCCGTGTGCACGATCCCCAACGCCTGCGTGGCCCGCGTCAGGGCCACATACAGATCACTCGTGCCGTACCGCGCCGGCTCGACCACAAGCACCGCGTCGAATTCCAGCCCCTTCGACTGACGGGGGTCCAGCAGCACGACCGTATGGGTCAGATCCGGCTCCGCCCCAGCCGTGACCCCGTCGAGCCGCGCGGCCAGCGCCGCGTGCAGGTCCCGTGGCGCGATCACCGCGAGCCGCCCCTCGGCGGGAGCCAGTTCCGCGACGGCCTTCTCCACGGCGCCGGGCAGCTCGGCGGCGTCGGCGGCCTCGCGCACCAGCGGGCGCACCCCCGTCGAGCGGACCGAACTCGGCGGCTCGAAGTCGGGGTGCTCGGCGCGCGGGACGGCCGCCGCCACGTCCATGATCTCGGACGGGGTGCGGTAGTTGACCGCGAGGCGGGTGTGCTCCCAGCGGTCCTGGACGTAGGGGTGGAGGATGCCCGACCAGGAGCCGACACCCGCCGCGTCGGCCGTCTGCGCGGGGTCGCCGACGAGCGTCATGGACCGCGTGGGGCTGCGGCGCATCAGCAGGCGCCACGCCATCGGCGAAAGCTCCTGCGCCTCGTCGACGATGATGTGCCCGAACGCCCAGGTCCGGTCGGCCGCGGCCCGCTCGGCGGCGCTGCGGTGGTCGTCCTCCTCGTGGCGCTCGGCCATCCGCTCGGCGTCGATGATGTCGTGCGCGGAGAGAACCTCCGCGTCCTCGTCGTCCTTGTCCTCGAACTCGTACGTCCTGGAGGCATAGGAGACGTCCAGCACGCCCTGTGCGTAGGCGACTTGCTGGTTGCGTTCCCGCTCCGCGGCCGCCCTCGCCAACCGGTCGTCCTCGCCGAGGAGTTCGGCGGCCTCGTCGAGGAGGGGAACGTCGGCGGTGGTCCAGGCCCGTGTCACCGTACGGCGGATGGCGTTCGCGTCGGCCTCGGACACGTACGCGTCGGGTTCGGCGAGGAAGTCCGCGATCAGCCGTCGCGGGGTGACGCGCGGCCACAACTGGTCGATGGCGGCCCAGACTTCGCGGTTCTCGGCCAGCTCGTCGCGGATCTGGGTGACGTCGCTCGGGTCGAGCAGGTTCGTGCCGTCGAAGGGGTCCGTGCCGATCCGCTCGGCGAGCATGTCGGTGAGGGTGTTGAGGATGTGGCCCTCGAAGTGCTCGCGGGCCGCGTTGTGAGGCAGGTTCACCTCGCGGGTGCGGTCACGGGCGACGCGTACGAGACCGGCGTCGAGCATCAGGATGTCCCGGTCGTGCTCGATGGCGATCACCGGGTCGGGCAGCGCCTGGCGGTCGCGTACGACGGCGGCCAGGACGTCGGCCATCTCGGCGCGGCCCTTCACGGCGGCGGCCTCGGGGGTGTCGGACGCGGTCGCCTTCACACCGGGGTACAGCTCACCGACGGTCGCGAGGAGCACGCCCGTCTCGCCGAGCGAGGGCAGGACCTCGCCGATGTAGCCGAGGAAGGCGGGGTTCGGGCCGACGATCAGGACGGCACGCTTGGCGAGCAGCTCCCGGTGTTCGTAGAGGAGGTAGGCCGCCCGGTGGAGCGCCACGGCGGTCTTGCCGGTGCCCGGGCCTCCCTCCACCACCAGCACTCCGCGGTGCGGGGCGCGGATGATGCGGTCCTGCTCGGCCTGGATGGTCTGCACGATGTCGCTCATGCGGCCGGTGCGCGCGGAGTTGAGGGCGGCGAGCAGCACGGCGTCGCCGGTCGGGTCCTCGTGCCCGGTGCGCTGCTGGTCCCCCAGGTCGAGGATCTCGTCGTGCAGGGCGGCGACCGAGCGGCCGTCGGTGGTGATGTGCCGACGGCGGCGCAGGCCCATCGGGGTGTGACCGGTGGCGAGGTAGAAGGGGCGGGCGACCGGGGCCCGCCAGTCGATCAGGATCGGGGTGTGCTCGGTGTCGTCGGCGCGGATGCCGATACGGCCGATGTGATGGGTGAGTCCCGTGGTCAGGTCGATACGGCCGAAGCAGAGCGAGCCGTCCACGGCGTTGAGCGCGGCGAGCAGGCCCGAGCGCTCGGCGACGAGGATGTCCCGCTCCAGGCGGGCCTGCATCGGTGTGCTGCCCTGTGCGAGCGCGTCCGTCACCGAGTCCTCGGTGCCGCCGCGCAGGGCGTCCACGCGCGCGTACAGACCGTCGATGAATTCCTGCTCGTGCCTCAATTCATCGTCGGTGAATTCTGTGTGTGATCCCCTGTTTGACAATTCCGCTCCCGGCCGGATATACTGCGCCTAGTGAACTTCTTCGCGACCAAGTTCCTTGAAGTCGCGAACCATTCAATATACGCAAAGAAATCCCCCGCGAGCAATTGCTCGCGGGGGATTTCTTGTTGGCCCGGGAGTTTCGGCCGACCGGCTACAGCACGTCGGCCAGTTCCTCCAGCAGCCGTCGCTTGGGCCGGGCGCCCACCATCGACTTCACGGGCTGTCCGTCGCGGAACACAATGAGCGTGGGCATCGACAGCACCCCGTACGCGTTCGTGGTCTCCGGGTTCGTGTCCACGTCCAGCTGCACCACCTTGAGCCGGTCGCCCTCCTCGGCGGCGACGGCGCTCAGCACCGGCGCGATCTGCCGGCACGGCGGGCACCAGTCGGCGGTGAACTCCACCAGCACGGGCAGCTCCGCCCCGATCACCTCCGCCTCGAAGTCTGCGTCCGTCACTTCGGTCACACCCGCTGCTCTGATCATCTGAAGGTTCCTCCCAGTTCGCACACGGGCTCCGGACCGCCCGGAACCTCCGCCCCGGCCGCCAGCTCGTCCCTCGACGCCTCGGCGCGCGCCAACTGCTCGCCGACGTGCGCGCGTACGGACTGCAACTCACCGATCAGCGCGTCGAGTTCGCCCAGCTTGCGGCGGTACACGGCGAGCGACGCGGGGCAGGAGTCGCCCTCCGGATGCCCGGCCCGCAGACACTCCACGAAGGGCCGCGTCTCCTCCAGGTCGAACCCGAAGTCCTGCAGCGTCCTGATCTGCCGCAGGAGCAACAGATCGTCCTCGTCGTAGGTGCGATACCCGTTGCTCCCCCGCCGCGCGGGCAGCAGCCCCCGCGACTCGTAGTACCTGAGGGTCCGCGTGGTGGTCCCGGCCCGCGCCGCCAGCTCGCCGATTCGCATGCGTACGAACGTAATCCTTGACCCTGGCGTCAAGGCAACGCCGGCGGCAGCAGGGGCTTCCGCTCCACCGGGGACGACAGGAGGATCGACGTCGTCGTACGGCCGAGTGCCGAGGTCTGCTCCAGGACCTCCTCCAGATGGAGGGTGTCCTCGACCGCGACCTTGAGGATCCAGCAGTCCTCACCGACGACGTGGTGGGCCTCGGTGATCTCGGGGCGGGCGAGCAGCTCAAGGGTCCTCGGGTGCTTCAGCGTGTAGCCGCCGTGCGGGTTGACGCGGATGAAGGCCTGCATGCCGTAGCCGAGGCGGGTCGGCGAGACATGGGCGCCGTAGCCGGTGACGGCACCGACGGACTCCAGCCTGCGGACGCGTTCGGCGACCGCCGCCGGGGACAGCCGGACCCGGCGGCCCAGCTCGCTCAGCCTGATCCGGCCGTCGCTCTGGAGCAGCTCCAGGATCTGCCGGTCCAGGGCGTCGAAGGCCACCGACGTTTCGTTGGCGGCGGCTCGCAGATGCCGTGGTTCTTTCGGTACCGCGGCCGGATCTCCCATGACTCCCCCTTCAGACCTCACTCGTACGCCGGAAGAATTATGACCACAGGGTCCACGGAACAGGACCGCGGTGAAGAGCATTACGGGAGGGGCGCCGTGCGCGAGGTATGTGTCATTGGCGGAAACCGGTATTTCGGCAAGCGGCTCATCGCCAGGCTGACGGCCGCGGGAGACAGGGTCACCGTCATCAATCGCGGCTCGTCGGCACCTCCCCCGGGAACGACTCATCTCGTCGCCGACCGCAATGACGAGAATTCCCTTGAGAAAGCGCTCGGTTCACGGACCTTCGACGTCGTCGTCGACCAGGTCTGCTACACACCGAGGCAGGCGGAGATCGCCCGCCGGGTCTTCGCGGGACGCACGCGCCGCTATGTGATGACCTCGACGGTCGAGGTGTACGAGTACGAGGACTCGCCGGACCTCGTACGCGAGGACGCCGTGAACCCGCGTACGGTCCCCGTCGATCTCGAACTCCCCTGGGACGACCAGGAGTTCCTCGACACCCACTACGGCGAGGGCAAGCGGCAGGCCGAGGCGGTCCTCGCGGCCGATCCCGCGTTTCCGTACGTGACCGTGCGGGTGGCCCATGTGCTGGGCGGGGACGACGACTTCACGGGACGGCTCGACCACTACGCCGAGCGGATCCGCTCGGGCGAGGCGATCGCCGTCCCCGCCACGAACCACCCGGCGACGTACATCCACGTGGAGGAGATCGCCGACTTCCTGGCGTGGGCGGTGGGCGAGGAGTTCACCGGGCCGGTGAACGCCGCGTCCCACGGGGCGCTCACCACCGGGGAGTTGTGCGAGGCCCTGGCGGAACACCTCCCGGGCGGGCGGGCCGTGTTCCGGACCGTCGAGGTCGGGGAGCTCTCGCCGTTCTCCTTCACGCGCTCGTACGGGATGGACAACACGCGGGCCACGCGGCTCGGGTTCGCCTTCGGGAAGGCGCGGGAATGGCTGCCGCGTGCCGTGGTGGAGACGCTCGGGACGAAGGTCGACTGACATGCGATACCGCACAATTGGCGGGCTGCGGGTGAGTGCCGTCGGGCTCGGGACGATGCCGTTGTCCATCGAGGGCCGGCCGGACAAGGGGCGGGCCATGGCCACGGTGCACGCCGCACTCGACGCGGGCGTCACGCTCCTGGACACGGCCGACTCGTACCACCTGCCCGGTGAAGAGCCCGGGCACAACGAGCGTCTCGTGGCCCGCGCCCTCGCGACGTACGGCGGCGACACGGCCGACGTCCTGGTGACCACCAAGGGCGGGCGCGGCAGGCCGGCCGACGGCAGCTGGACGGTGACGGGGTCTCCCCGGCACCTGAAGTCGGCGGCGGAGGCCTCGCTGAAGCGGCTGGGCGTGGAGGCGATCGGCCTCTACCAGCTCCACAAGCCCGACCCCGCCGTCCCCTTCGAGGACTCGGTGGGCGCCCTGCGCGACCTGATCGACGAGGGCAAGATCCGCTACGCCGGTATCTCCAACACCGACACCGGCCTGATCCGCCGGGCCCACGCCCTCCTCGGCGACCGGCTGGTCTCGGTCCAGAACCGGTACTCCCCCGCCGTCCGGGACAGCGAGCCCGAACTGCGGCTCTGCGCCGAGCTGGGCCTCGCCTTCCTGCCGTGGAGTCCGCTGGGCGGGATATCGCGGAGCTCGCTGGACGGGCCGTCGCGGCTGCCGTCCGAAGACCCGGGCCACTCCACCCCGTCCGGCCACTCCACCCGGCTCAGTGACGCCACCCGCCCCGGCCACTCCATCCGTCCCGGTGACGCCACCCGCCCCGACCGCGCCACCGGCCTGGACGCCTTCCACGCGGTGGCTCGCGACCGGGGCGTCAGCCCTCAACAGGTCTGCCTGGCATGGCTGTTGGCGCGCTCACCGGTGATCGTCCCGATCCCGGGCGCCAGTCGGCCCGGGACGATACGGGACTCGGCGGGGGCGGCGGATCTGGAGCTGATGCCGGAGGAGGTGGCGCGCCTGGCGGCGGCGCGGCTGCAGACGGCGGTGGGCTCTTGAGCGCGTGTCAAGCGGGGCACCCCGTTCCGTCCCGGAGGCTCCGAACTCACTGACGGGTCAAAGGGTTTGGCTCGCGCGCTGACCGGGTGCCGAGTCCGCGTTGCCGCGTACGACTTCGATCGTGCTCGTCCAGCTGTCGGCTGCGTGACCGAGGGCGACGGCCTTGTCGTAGACCTCCTTGATCGGGCGGAGGGTGCTCACGTCGAGCCCTCGGTGCTCGGCCCACTCCAGGATGTGGCCCACGCCGGACGCCATCATGCCGAGGTTGGCGGCCACGCCCGGGTGGCTGCCCGCGTCGACGTGCTGGGCGGCCTCGGCGGCGAGGGACGGCATGAAGGCGGTGATGGTGTCCAGGTAGGGGGCGAGGTCCGCGGCGCGCACCCCGTCGGCGCCGGCGAGCGCGTACGCGTGCAGCAGGCCGGAGATCGATCCGTAGAAGTAGTCGAGCAGCGCGAGGTCGTAGACGGCGGCCAGCCCCTGGTCCTCGCCGAGGTGGGCGGGCTTGCCGCCCAGCGCCTTCAGTGCCGTCTCGTGCTTGTCGTACGCGGCCCGCGGACCGCTGTAGAAGATCAGTGCCGGCGGCTGTCCGATCAGGTCGACCGGCACCATGATCGAGCCGTCGAGGTAGTCGATGCCGTGTTCCTGCGCCCAGGCGCCGGTCTTGCGGGCTCGCTCCGGGGTGTCCGAGGTGAGGTTCACCAGGACCCGGCCGGGCAGCTCTTCGGCTACGGAGTCGAGGACGGCCGTGGCCGCGTCGTGGTCGACCACGCAGATGACGACCAGCTCGGCGGCGCGTACGGCTTCGCCGGCGCTGGACGCCCGGGCCGCGCCCCCTGCGACCAGCTCGTCGCCCTTGCCGGGGGAACGGTTCCAGACGGTGGTGGGGTGGCCCGCCTTCAGGAACGCGGTGGCCAGGGCCTGGCCCATGGCGCCCAGGCCGAGGACGGTGACGGGGGTCTTTTCAAGGTCATTTGTCATACGGACCATGCTGGTCTTGGGCCCAACTCACCACAAGTACGCACTATTTGGTCAGGTACTGAGCGGAAGGTAAGTGGGTAACCCTGCGGGAACCGGCTTGCGCCGCCGGGGAGTCGATCCGGGGGTGCGGGAGCCGGTAGGCATGGCTGGGGCCGTGGTGGGCCGGTCGCGCAGTTCCCCGCGCCCCTGAAGGGGCGTGCCTGGGCCATCGGTGCCTTTAGGGGCGCGGGGAACTGCGCGATCAGCCACAACACACCCGCACCCTGCCGAACACGCCCGCCCACCCAAAAGCCACCGGCCGGTGGGCCCGGTCGGGGAGGACCGGGGCCACCGGCCGGTGGCCGGGGAAGCTGCGGACTGCGGGTTGTGCGGTGTGAAGTGCATGACCGGGCGGCTGAGCGACGGGGGATGCACCCAGCCGCCCGGAGTTCTGGGACGGTGACGGGGGCCGGGCCCGGAGGCTAGGCCTTCGCCAGGGTCTTGTCCTCCGGCTGGTCCGGGACCTCCGCCGGGGCGGGAGCGGAACCGTGGCCGTCGTCCAGGAGGGTCGTCTCGTCGAAGGGCAGCTGCCCCGCGAGCACCTGGTCGACGCGGCCCTTGTCGATCTCCTTGGTCCACGTACCGATCAGAACGGTGGCGACCGCGTTGCCGGCGAAGTTCGTCAGGGCGCGGGCCTCGCTCATGAAGCGGTCGATGCCGACGATCAGGCCGATGCCGTCCACCAGCGCGGGCTTGTGCGACTGCAGGCCACCGGCCAGCGTCGCGAGCCCGGCTCCGGTGACGCCCGCCGCGCCCTTCGAGGCGACCAGCAGGAAGAGGAGCAGCGGAATCTGCTCGCCCACCGACATCGGCGTACCCATGGCGTCGGCGATGAACAGCGAGGCCATGGTCATGTAGATCATGGTGCCGTCGAGGTTGAAGGAGTAACCGGTCGGGACGGTGATGCCGACGACGGGCTTGCTGACACCCAGGTGCTCCATCTTCGCGATGAGCCGCGGCAGCGCGGACTCGGAGGAGGAGGTCGACAGGATCAGCAGGAACTCACGGCCCAGGTACTTGAAGAGCGTGAGGATGTTGAGGCCCGCGACGATCCGCAGCATCGCGCCGAGCACGAGGAAGACGAAGAGGAAACAGGTGACGTAGAAGCCCAGCATCAGGACGGCGAGGCTCTTGAGGGCGTCCACGCCCGCCGAGCCGGTGACCGCCGCGATCGCGCCGAAGGCACCGATGGGCGCCGCCCACATCACCATGGCGAGGATGCGGAAGACGAGACGCTGGATGTGCTCCACACCGCGCAGGATCGGCGCACCGGCCGAGCCCATGGCCTGGAGGGCGAACCCGGCGAGCAGCGCGACGAGCAGGGTCTGCAGGACCTCGCCGCCCGTGAAGGCGGAGACGATCGTCGTCGGGATGATCCCGAGCAGGAACTCCTCGGTGTTCTTGGCCTCGGTGACCTGCTCGTGGCCCGCGTCCTTGATCGCGTCGGTCACCGCGAGGCCCGTGCCGGGCTCCAGGATGTTGCCGACGACCAGGCCGATGGCGAGGGCGACGAACGACATGACCACGAAGTAGCCGAGCGCGATGCCGCCCACCGCGCCGACCTTGGCGGCCTTCCGTACCGAGCCGATGCCCAGCACGATCGTGCAGAAGATGATCGGCGAGATCATCATCTTGATCAGGTTCACGAAGCCGGTACCGATGGGCTTCAGCTCGACCGCGAAGTCGGGAGCGATCAGGCCCACGGCGATGCCGGCGGCCACGGCGGCGATCACCGCGATGTACAGGTAGTGGGTGCGGTCCCGCTTGGCAGCGGGAGCGGCAGGTGCCGTATTCGATGTACTGGTCACGGCTGCCCTCCTTGACGACGTCGTCGGCATCATCCGGCGTGCGGCTCACGTCCGGGGGTTGTCGGTGACTATCTCCCGCCTTGTGAGGGCCGTCACCCTTCCGTTCATTTAGTTCGCGCTTATCCGGAGGGGCAGACTGTTTGCATGCGCCTCCCCCGTGCTCCACGACCCCGCAGCCTGGCTGGTCAGCTGTTTGCCATGCAGGCCGTGCTCGTCGCGGTCGTGGTCGCGGGCTGTGCGCTCTTCACCTACATCAGTGACCGCAGTCAGGCCGAGGACGCGGCGGGGCGGCAGGCCATGGCGGTGGCCCGCTCCGTCGCGGACTCCCCGTCCGTGCGGGAGGCCATCCGTACGGACGATCCGACGAAGACGCTCCAGCCGTACGCGACGTCGGTGCAGCGTGACGCCCAGGTCGACTTCGTCACGATCATGAACCCGGACGGCATCCGCTGGACCCACCCCAACAAGGACCTGATCGGCAAGCACTTCCTCGGCAACACGCAGCGCGCGCTCCTCGGTCATCCCTTCACCGAGACATACACGGGCACCCTCGGCGAGTCCGTGCGGGCCGTCACGCCGATATACGACAACGACCGCATCGTCGGCCTCGTCAGCGCGGGTATCAAGGTCGACGAGATCAGTCAGCGGGTCGAGGGGCAGGTGCAGGCCCTCTTCGGTGTCGCGGCGGCTGCCCTGGCCCTGGGGGCCGTGGGTACGTACGTCATAAACGCCCGGCTGCGCCGCTCCACGCACGGGATGAACGCGGCCGAGCTCAGCCGGATGCACGACTACCACGAGGCCGCGCTGCACGCCGTGCGCGAGGGGCTGCTGATGCTGGACGGGCAGTTCCGGGTGGCGCTGATCAACGACGGCGGGCGCGAGCTGCTCGATGTGACCGACGACGTGGTGGGCCGCTCGGTGGCGGACATCGGCCTGCCCACGCCGCTGACGGGGGCGCTGCTGTCCGGGGAGCCGCGCGTGGACGAGGTGCATCTGACCGAGTCGCGGGTGCTCGTGGTGAACACCTCGCCGGTGTCCGGCGGTGAGCGCAGGGGCACGGTCGTGACACTGCGCGATGTGACCGAACTGCAGTCCCTGATGGGCGAGTTGGACTCCGAGCGCGGTTTCACGACGGCTCTGCGCTCGCAGGCGCACGAGGCCGCGAACCGCCTGCACACCGTCGTCTCCCTGATCGAGCTGGACCGGGCCGAGGAGGCCGTCGACTTCGCCACGGCCGAGCTGGAGCTGGCCCAGGCGCTGACCGACCAGGTCGTCGCGGCGGTCAGCGAGCCGGTGCTCGCCGCGCTGCTCCTGGGCAAGACGGCCCAGGCGAACGAGCGCGGCGTCGAGCTGCTGGTCTCCGAGGACAGCAGCATCGACGACGGCCTGCTCCCCGAGTCCCTGCCCTCCCGTGACCTGGTGACGGTCCTCGGCAACCTGATCGACAACGCCGTGGACGCGGCGCAGGGCTCGGTCGGCGCCCGGGTCACGGTCACGGCGATCGCGGACGCGGAGGGGCTGGTCCTGCGGGTCGTCGACACCGGGGCGGGCGTGGACCCGGCACACGCGGAGGCGGTCTTCCAGCGCGGCTGGTCCACCAAGCCCGCCGGGCCCGCCGGTCGGGGGCTGGGCCTGGCCCTCGTACGGCAGGCGGTGGCCCGGCACGACGGGACACTGACCGTGACGCAGGCCCCGGGCGGCGGGGCGTCCTTCGAGGTACGGCTGCCGCTGCCGACGGCGGGGCGGGGGAGGACTAAGGTCCACGCCGGGCCCGAGTCCGGGTCAGGGGCCGTGGACGGATCTGGGGACGGGTCCGGCGGCGGTCCTGGGCTCACGCACGAGCCCGAGCCCGAGCCGACGCCGCACGGAGGCACCGTATGAGCACGCCTTCCCCCTCGCGGGACATCCGCGTCCTGGTCGTCGAGGACGACCCCGTCGCGGCGGACGCGCATGTCCTGTACGTGGGGCGCGTGCCCGGTTTCACGGCCGTCGGCAAGGCCCACACGGGCGCGGAGGCCCGGCGGGCGCTGGACCGCATGCCCGTGGACCTGCTCCTCCTGGATCTCCACCTGCCGGACGTGCACGGTCTGCAGCTGGCCCGCTCGCTGCGCGCCGCCGGCCACCACGCGGACGTCATCGCGGTGACCTCGGCGCGCGACCTGACGGTGGTGCGGGAGGGGGTGTCACTCGGAGTGGTGCAGTACGTACTGAAGCCGTTCACCTTCGCCACCCTCCGTGACCGCCTCGTGCGCTACGCCGAGTTCCACGCGGCGGCCGGCGAGGCCAGCGGCCAGGACGAGGTCGACCGCGCCCTCGCCACCCTCCGGGCCCCCGGCCCGGCGGCCCTGCCCAAAGGGCTCAGCGCCCCCACCCTGGAGCGGGTCACCCGCACCCTGCGCGACTCCGACGAGGGGCTCACCGCGACGGGCGTCGCCGAGGCCGTCGGCATCTCCCGGATCACGGCCCGGCGCTATCTGGAGCACCTGGTGGACGCGGGGAGAGCGGGGCGCAGCCCTCAGTACGGACAGGTGGGCAGACCGGAGTTGCAGTACCGGTGGGTGAAGGGCTGACCGAACACCCCGGCGTACAGCATGACTTGGACCGCCGACCCCACTGCTCCTTCAAGCACGGACAGCAGCAACTGCCCTGTGGTGACGTCCCGTTCCGGCACGTCACGATCCCCTTCCGGATGCCCGGCACGCCCCGCCGGGCGGGTCCCTCGGCAGTACCTTGAGTGTGCGCGACCGTACGCACTGTGGCGGACTGCTCATGCAAAGTCATTGACCTGGCTGGACCAGCCCTCTTAGGTTCTCGTGCAGCCCAACCCGGCCACAAAGACGTCGGCCAGCAGGAGGTTGTACCCGTGCGCCCCACAGCCGTTCCACTTCTCCTCGCCACCCTGCTCACCGCCACCGCGCTCAGCGCCTGTGGCAGCGACTCCGGAAGTGATCCGGACACGGTGAAGATCTCCTTCAAACAGTCGACGGACAACTCCATCAAGGTGATGGACACGTATCTCGCCGACATCAAGGAGCAGTTCGAGAAGGCCAACCCCGGCAAGAGGGTGGACCTCGTCCCGATCAAGGCCCCGGACTCGGAGTACTACACGAAGCTCCAGCAGATGCTCCGCTCGCCGAAGACGGCCCCGGACCTGGTCTACGAGGACACGTTCCTCATCAACTCCGACATCACGAGCGGATACCTCAAGCCGCTGGACCCGTACCTCGCCAAGTGGGACGACTGGAGCCAGTTCATCGACACGGCGAAGGAGGCGGCGCAGGCCGAGGACGGTAAGACGTACGGCGTTCCCGACGGCACCGACACCCGGGGCCTGTGGTTCGACAAGGCCATCTTCAAGAAGGCCGGGCTCCCCGCCGACTGGCAGCCGGCGAACTGGGCGGACATCCTCGACGCGGCCCGCGCGATCAAGGCAAAGGTCCCCGGCGTCATACCCATGAACATCTACACGGGCAAGCCCGCGGGTGAAGCCGCCACCATGCAGGGCTTCGAGATGCTCCTCTACGGGACGGCCAGCGGGGCCAACGAGAGTCCCCTCTACGACCCGGCGTCCAAGAAGTGGATCACGGGAAGCCAGGGCTTCAAGGACTCCCTCGAATTCGTCGAGACGGTCTTCAAGGAGAAGCTCGGCCCGGACGTCTCGGACGCCCTCGACCCCAACATCGCGACCAGGGTCCGCGGCGAGTTCCTCCCCGAGGGCAAGCTCGGCATCAACCTCGACGGCTCCTGGCTCCCCCAGGACTGGCTGGAGGGCAGCGGCCACGAATGGCCGGAGTGGTCCGAGAAGCTGGGCCTCGCGTACATGCCGACGCAGACCGGCCAGGCCCCGAGCAAGGTGAGCATGTCGGGCGGCTGGACCTGGGCGATCCCGAGCAAGGCGTCCAACCCCGACCTGGCCTTCGAGTTCATCAAGACGATGCAGACGAAGGAGAACGCCCAGAAGTGGTACATCGCCAACTCCGGCATCTCGGTGCGCACGGACGTGGCGGAGGACCCGGCGTACGTGAAGGCGCAGCCCGGCATCAAGTTCTTCACGGACCTGGTGGCCAGCACGCACTACCGCCCCGCGTATCCCGCGTACCCGAAGGTCTCGACGGCCATCCAGGAGGCGATGGAGGGCGTGACGACGGGTGACAGCTCGGTCGAGGAGGCGGCGAAGGGCTACGACGAGGAGCTGAAGACGGCCACGGACAACCAGGTCATCGAGAAATGACCGGGGCTCGGAAGCACGGGAGCCGGGGCCCGGCCCGGCCGCACCGGAAAACGACCGGCCGCACCAGGGGATGAGTGAGAAATGATCGACCGCTCATGACCTCCGCACCTCCGGCGGGCCCGGGCGTGGTGAAGACCGCGCCGGGCCCGACCGCCCCACCGCCCCCGCCGGCCGGCCGCCGCGATGTCCGCCGTGCCCTGACGCGCGCGCTGCCCGTCTCCCCGGCCGTCGTTCTCCTGGTCCTGTTCCTCGCCGGCCCCATCGCGTACTGCGCGTACATCGCCTTCACGGATCTCCAGCTCACCGGCCAGGCCGAGTCGTCGTTCATCGGCTTCGACAACTTCAAGGCCGCGTTCAAGGACGATGCGTTCCTCAACGCCGTATGGCTGACCCTGGTGTTCACGGTGCTGAGTTCGCTGATCGGCCAGAACACGCTGGGGCTGACCCTGGCGGTACTGATGCAGCGCGCGTCGAAGCCGGTCCGTACGCTCACCGGCGGCATCGTGATCGCCGCCTGGGTGCTGCCGGAGGTCGTGGCGGGATTCCTGCTCTACGCGTTCTTCCGCCGCGAGGGCACGCTGAACGCCGTCCTCGACTGGCTCCATCTCCCGTCCCAGAACTGGCTGTTCACGCTTCCGATCCTCGCGGTGTCCTTCGCGAACGTCTGGCGGGGGACGGCCTTCTCGATGCTGGTCTACTCGGCGGCCCTGAACGAGATCCCGAAGGAGATCACGGAGGCGGCGGAGGTGGACGGCGCGGGCGGCTGGCGGCGGATGTGGCACATCACGCTGCCGATGATCCGCCGTTCCATCGGTACGAACCTGATGCTGAACACCCTCCAGACCCTCTCGGTCTTCGGTCTGATCTGGGTGATGACGAGAGGCGGCCCGGGAAACCGCAGCCAGACGCTCCCGCTCTTCATGTACGAACAGGCCTTCCAGAAGAGCATGATCGGCTACGGGACGGCCGTGGCCCTGCTCCTTCTGGTGGTCGGCTCCCTGTTCTCCCTGGTCTATATGCGCCTGCTGCGGACGGAGGTCTGACATGCCCGGCAGTACGACCCTCGTGACCCGCCGCAACAGCCGCCGTTACGCCGCCGACGCGGGCCTTCTCTTCGTGGCGGCCGCGTTCGTGCTTCCCCTCGCCTGGGTCCTCCTCTCGTCGGTGGACCCGAAGGCCGACCTGAAGGTGAAGGTCCCGGACGGCGTCACGCTCGACAACTTCGATGCGGTCCTGAAGCCGGACATCACGTTCACGCCTCTGCTCAACAGCCTGATCCTGTGCGGCGGGGCGACGCTGCTGACGGTGGTGTGCGCGGCGTTGGCGGCCTACCCGCTGTCCCGCTTCCGCTCCCGCCTGAACCGCCCCTTCCTCCTCACGATCATCTTCGCGACGAGCCTGCCGATCACGGCGATCATGGTTCCCGTGTACGCCCTGTTCGTTCAGGTCGACCTCATCGACACGATGCAGGGCACGATCTTCTTCTTCGCCGCGTCCCAACTGCCCTTCGCCATCTGGCTGATGAAGAACTTCATGGACGGCGTACCGAAGGAGCTGGAGGAGGCGGCCTGGACGGACGGCGCGTCCTCGTTCCAGTCCCTCCTGCGGATCGTGCTGCCACTGATGGGCCCGGGCGTCGCGGTGGTGACCGTCTTCTCGTTCGTCATGATGTGGGGCAACTTCTTCGTCCCCTTCATGCTCTTGCTGACCCCCGACCAGATGCCCGCGTCGGTCAGCATCAACGACTTCTTCGGAAACCGCGGGACGGTGGTGTACGGGCAGCTGGCCGCGTTCTCGATCATCTACTCGACACCGGTGGTCCTGCTGTACGTGCTGGTGGCGCGGCGGCTGGGCGGGGGGTTCGCGCTGGGCGGGGCGGTCAAGGGGTGACCGGAGGACGGGCCGGCATCACCCGGTGGGTTCGGAAGCCTCGGGCAGCTCGGGAAGCACCCCGGGCCGGAACTTCTCCACGCCCACCACATGCCGCACCCGCGTCGGCTCGATCAGGATCATCACGCGCCGCTCTCCGGGGAGCAGCCACGGATACCGGTCCTCGCCGATGTACTTCAGAGTGAGCCGGTCCATGGCGCGCTCGGCCACCTCGCCCTCGACGAAGCGGACGACCCGCCCCCGGATCTCCACCCGGTCGTAGGGGTTCCCGGTGTCGTGATGGGACAGAGAAACGAACGGATTGCGCCGAAGATTCTCCTCCTTCACGCGGCCCATTGACGTGTTGACCATGACGTACTCGTCTTCGAGGTCCGCCCACATGGGCGAGATCTGCGGCGCCCCGTCCGCGCCCACGGTCGCCAGATGCCAGAAGTTCGGCGCCAGCAGTCGCTCGCGAATATGCCCTTCGATCCTGCTCACGGCGCTTGCCACCTTCGATCCACCCTTCGGACTCGTCCGCACGAGCCCCTGCCCGACATCCTGATCTCCACACCACCCCGCCACCAGCTGATCTTCGGCCACCCCGAACAGACCTCGGTCAGACATCCGAAACCGTAGGTTCGCACGATCCGTAATCCTGGCCGAACAGACCGTAGTCACCGCAGCCCCGCACCCATACGTTGTGCGCGTGCACCAACCGTCGGCCCAACAGCCCACCCCGCCCTTCGACGCCTCTGCCGCCCGTAAACTGCGCCTCGCCCTGCGCATGGGGCCCGAGCATGTCGCGTACGGCATGCAGGCCTCGTTCGGACTGCCCTATGTGACCCCGGACCTCGTCGTCGCCTGGGAACGTGGCACAGCCGCGCCGAGCACTACCGAACTCACCGCGCTCGCGGGTGTGTTGTGGTGCTCGCCGGGCGATCTCATCGGCGCGCCGCGGACGTTGCGCGAGCACCGGATCGCGCGCGGTCTCGCGCCCGAGGACGTCGCGCGCGCCGTGGGACTCGAACTCCTCGTGTACGTACGGATGGAGGAGGCGGACGAGTGGCGCGGCAACGAACGTCAGTCCTCGGCGCTCGCCGAGGTGCTCGACCTCTCCCTGGCGGACCTCGTCACGGTCACCGGCCACGAGACGAAGCTGGCGGAGATGCTGCGCAACGCGGTGACGACCCGCTGGCAGGCGTACGTACGCCCGGTGGGCAAGCTGCTGCCGCTGGACCGGCGGCTCGTGGGTGACGTGCTGCGGGCGCTGCACACCGAGTACCAGGGGCAGATGGTGGCCACGCTGAGCTGGAGCGGCGGGGCGGCCGCCGGTGAGGCCGACGACGCGGGCCGGGACTTCCTGGACCGGATCGTCGACCGCTTCTGGTCGGTGGTCCAGCGCAACAGCGCCTGACAGCCGCCGACACCGGATGACACCGGCCGGCAGCGGCTGACACCGGCTGCTGAGAAGCCCCGGACCGGGCAGGCCCGTAACGATCGCCCGGGCCCGCCCGGGACGCCGCCCCCTGAACGACCGGCCCTCTAGAAGCCGATCCTCTAGAAGACCGACTCCGCCTCGTCCATCCGGTCCTTCGGGACCGTCTTCAGTTCGGTGGTCGCCTCCGCCAGCGGCACCATCACCACGTCCGTGCCGCGCAGCGCGGTCATCCGGCCGAAGTCGGACCGGTGCGCGGCCTCGACCGCGTGCCAGCCGAAGCGCGTCGCCAGCACCCGGTCGTACGCGGTCGGTGTGCCGCCGCGCTGGATGTGGCCGAGAATGACCGGCTTGGCCTCCTTGCCGAGGCGGCGCTCCAGTTCGTACGCGAGCGCCGTGCCGATGCCCTGGAAGCGCTCGTGGCCGAACTGGTCGATCGCTCCGTGGCCGTAGTCCATGGTGCCCTCGGCGGGGTGGGCTCCCTCGGCGACGCAGACGACGGCGAACTTCTTGCCCCGCGCGAAGCGTTCCTCGACCATCTTGACCAGGTCGGCCGGGTCGAAGGCCCGCTCGGGCAGGCAGATGCCGTGGGCGCCGGCGGCCATGCCGGACTCCAGGGCGATCCAGCCCGCGTGCCGGCCCATGACCTCGACGACCATCACCCGCTGATGGGACTCGGCGGTCGTCTTGAGGCGGTCCATGGCCTCGGTGGCGACACCGACCGCGGTGTCGAAACCGAAGGTGCGGTCCGTCGAGGAGATGTCGTTGTCGATCGTCTTGGGGACGCCGACCACCGGCAGGCCCGCGTCCGACAGCATGCGCGCCGCCGTCAGGGTGCCCTCGCCGCCGATCGGGATCAGCACGTCGATGCCGAACTCACGGGCCATGTCCTGCGCGTTCTCACAGGCCTCGCGGAGTCGGTCGCGCTGGAGGCGGGAGGAGCCGAGGATGGTGCCGCCGCGGGCGAGGATGCCGCTGACGGCGTCCAGGTCGAGGCCGCGGTAGTGGCCTTCGAGTAGTCCGGCGTAACCGTCCTCGAAGCCGATGACCTCGTCTCCGTAGTTCGTGACGGCTCGGTGCACGACCGACCGGATCACTGCGTTCAGCCCCGGGCAGTCGCCGCCTGCGGTGAGAACTCCGATGCGCATCGTGCTGTGTCTCCTGCTCGCTGTTGGGCTGTTTCTCCTGTGGTACCTGAGAGCCAGTCCGATTGTTTCATGGGCGACAGGGGGGCGCTGTCCGCGCCCGTCGCGCCTGCGCAAGCCCTCGGCGCGCCCCTCGCGCCCCCGCTCCCCCTGGGCGGAGCCGCCGTCCGCCCCCGTCGCGACGGGCGTCCTAACCATGCCCGGAGGTATTGTCAAGAGGGCACAGCCGATGATAACGGCTGTCTTTTTACCGCTATCGGAGGAAACGGAGAGCACGCGTGACGCGCAGCGTGTACGTGACCGGGATCGACCGAGGAGACGGCCGCCAGGTCATCGAGCTGGGAGTCATGGAGCTCCTGACCCGCCAGGTGGACCGGGTGGGGGTGTTCCGCCCCCTCGTCCACGACGGGCCCGACCGTCTCTTCGAGCTGCTGCGGGCCCGCTACCGGCTGGCCCAGGACCCGGCCACGGTCTACGGCATGGACTACCACGAGGCGTCCGCGCTCCAGGCCGAGCAGGGCTCCGACGAGCTGGTCTCGCAGCTCGTCGACCGCTTCCACCGGGTGGCCCGCGACTACGACGTCGTCCTCGTGCTCGGCACGGACTACGCGGACACGCAGTTCCCCGACGAGCTGGCGCTCAACGCCCGGCTGGCGAACGAGTTCGGCGCCGCCGTGATCCCGGTCGTGGGCGGCCGCAACCAGACCTCGGAGTCGGTGCTCGCGGAGACCCGCAACGCGTTCCGCGCGTACGACGGCCTCGGCTGCGACGTACTCGCGATGGTCGTGAACCGGGTCACCCCGGCCGACCGCGCGGAGATACACGAGCGGCTCGACAACCGCCTCCCCGTGCCGTGTTACGTGCTGCCGGACGAGCCCGCGCTCTCCGCGCCGACGGTCGCCCAGATCACCCACGCCCTCGGCGGCAAGGTGCTCCTCGGCGACGACTCGGGGCTCGCACGCGACGCCCTGAACTTCGTCTTCGGCGGTGCCATGCTGCCGAACTTCCTGGGCGCGCTGACCCCGGGCTGCATGGTCGTCACACCCGGCGACCGCGCCGACCTCGTGGTGGGCGCCCTCGCCGCGCACAGCGCCGGCACCCCGCCCATCGCGGGCGTCCTGCTCACCCTGAACGAGCGCCCCAGCGACCTCGTCCTCACCCTCGCCGCCCGCCTCGCCCCCGGCACCCCGGTGGTCGCGGTCGAGACCGGCTCCTTCCTCACCGCGTCCGAACTCTTCGGCATGGAGGGGAAGTTGAACGCGGCGACGCCCCGCAAGGCGGAGCGGGCCCTCGGCCTCTTCGAGCGGTACGTGGACACGGGCGGCCTGCTGAAGCGGGTCTCGGCGCCCAGCAGCGGCCGGGTCACGCCGATGATGTTCGAGCACACGCTGCTGGAGCAGGCCCGCTCCGACAAGCGGCGCGTCGTGCTGCCCGAGGGCACCGAGGCCCGCGTCCTGCACGCCGCCGAGGTGCTGCTGCGCCGCGGCGTCTGCGACCTCACACTGCTGGGCCCGGTCGACCAGATCCGCAAGAAGGCGGCCGACCTCGGCGTCGACCTCGGCGGCGCCCAGCTGATCGACCCGCAGACCTCCGAGCTGCGCGACCGGTTCGCCGAGAAGTACGCCCAGCTCCGGGCCCACAAGGGCGTGTCTGTCGAGCTCGCGTACGACGTCGTCTCGGACGTGAACTACTTCGGCACGCTGATGGTCCAGGAGGGCCTGGCCGACGGCATGGTGTCCGGGTCCGTGCACTCCACGGCGGCCACCATCCGCCCGGCCTTCGAGATCATCAAGACCAAGCCGGAGGCTTCGATCGTCTCCTCGGTCTTCTTCATGTGCCTCGCCGACAAGGTCCTCGTGTACGGCGACTGCGCGGTCAACCCCGACCCGAACGCGGAGCAGCTGGCCGACATCGCCATCCAGTCCGCCGCCACCGCCGAGCAGTTCGGGGTCGAACCGCGGATCGCGATGCTCTCGTACTCGACCGGCACGTCCGGTTCGGGCGCGGACGTCGACAAGGTGCGCACGGCCACCGAGCTGGTGCGGTCGCGCCGCGACGACCTGAAGATCGAGGGGCCGATCCAGTACGACGCCGCCGTCGAGCCGACCGTCGCGGCCACCAAGCTGCCGGGGTCGGAGGTCGCGGGACAGGCGTCCGTGCTGATCTTCCCCGACCTCAACACCGGCAACAACACGTACAAGGCCGTGCAGCGTTCGGCCGGCGCGATCGCCGTCGGGCCGGTGCTGCAGGGCCTGCGCAAGCCGGTCAACGACCTGTCCCGCGGCGCCCTGGTCGGGGACATCGTGAACACCGTCGCCATCACGGCGATCCAGGCCCAGGCCGCCCAGCAGGGCCCCGCGGCCCCCACCCCCTCCGCGTCCCCGACCTCGAAGGCTCCCGCCCAGTGACCGCCACCCGTGTCCTCGTCCTCAACTCCGGCTCCTCGTCGGTGAAGTACCAACTGCTCGACATGAGCGACGGCAGCCGACTGGCCGTGGGCCTCGTCGAGCGCATCGGCGAGGAGACCTCCCGGCTGAAGCACACGCCCCTCGCCACCGGCGAGTCCCGCGAGACGAACGGACCCATCGCCGACCACGAAGCCGCCCTGAAGGCCGTCGCCGAGGAGCTGGCCAGGGACGGGCTCGGCCTCGACTCCCCCGAGCTGGCCGCGATCGGCCACCGGGTCGTGCACGGCGGCAGGACCTTCACCGAGCCGACCGTCATCGACGACGCGGTCCTCGCCGAGATCGAGCGCCTCATCCCGGTGGCGCCCCTGCACAACCCGGCCAACCTGACCGGTATCCGTACCGCACAGGCGCTGCGCCCGGACCTCCCGCAGGTCGCCGTCTTCGACACCGCGTTCCACACGACGATGCCGGAGGCCGCGGCCCGCTACGCGATCGACGTGAAGACCGCCGACGAGCACCGCATCCGCCGGTACGGCTTCCACGGCACCTCGCACGCGTACGTGTCCCGCGCGACCGCCGAGCTGCTGGGCAGGGCGCCGGAAGAGGTGAACGTGATCGTGCTGCACCTCGGCAACGGCGCCTCGGCGTCGGCGGTCGAGAAGGGCCGGTGCGTGGACACCTCCATGGGACTGACGCCCTTGGAGGGGCTCGTGATGGGTACGCGGTCCGGTGACATGGATCCCGCGGTCATCTTCCATTTGATGCGTGTTGGCGGGATGTCCACGGACGAGATCGACACTCTTCTCAACAAGAAGAGCGGTCTGATCGGCCTGTGCGGCGACAACGACATGCGCGAGATCCGCCGCCGCATCGACGAAGGTGCCGAGGACGCCGCACAGGCCCAGCTCGCCTTCGACATCTACATACACAGACTGAAGAAGTACATCGGCGCGTACTACGCGGTGCTCGGCCGGGTCGACGCGGTCGCCTTCACGGCGGGTGTCGGCGAGAACGCCGCCCCCGTGCGCGAGGCCGCGATCGCGGGTCTGGAGGCGCTGGGCCTGTCGGTCGACGGCGAGCTGAACGCCGTACGGTCCGGCGAGCCGCGGCTGATCTCGCCCAAGGGCGCGCGGGTCGCGGTGGCCGTGGTACCGACCGATGAGGAACTGGAGATCGCCGACCAGACCTACGCACTCGTGGGGAACGGGAACGCCTGAGGAGCCGCCGGTGAGCAGCCGACGAGCCGCTCGAAGAGAGCACCGAGGAAGCCGGCCAGGCCCACGCCTGAGCGCGTACCCGCCCATTTGTATCTTCCACCAGACGGAATATTCCGTAGCGAAACAAACCGATAGGATCGCCCCATGCGCCGTTCCAAAATCGTCTGCACACTGGGCCCCGCCGTCGACTCCCACGAGCAGCTCGTCTCGTTGATCGAGGCCGGCATGAACGTGGCCCGTTTCAACTTCAGCCACGGCTCCCACGCCGAGCACCAGGGCCGTTACGACCGGGTCCGGGCCGCCGCCGAGGAGACGGGCCGCGCCATCGGCGTGCTCGCCGACCTGCAGGGCCCCAAGATCCGGCTGGAGACCTTCGCCGAGGGCCCCGTGGAGCTGGAGCGGGGTGACGAGTTCACCATCACGACCGAGGACGTTCCGGGCGACAAGTCGATCTGCGGCACCACGTACAAGGGTCTGCCGGGCGATGTCTCCAAGGGCGACCAGGTTCTGATCAACGACGGCAACGTCGAGCTGCGGGTCGTCGCGGTCGAGGGCCCCCAGGTCAGGACGATCGTCATCGAGGGCGGTGTCATCTCGGACCACAAGGGCATCAACCTGCCCGGCACCGCCGTGAACGTGCCGGCGCTGTCCGAGAAGGACGTCGACGACCTGCGTTTCGCCCTGCGGATGGGCTGCGACCTGGTGGCGCTGTCCTTCGTGCGCGACGCCCACGACGTGAACGACGTGCACAAGATCATGGACGAGGAGGGCCGCCGGGTCCCCGTCATCGCCAAGGTGGAGAAGCCGCAGGCGGTGGAGAACATGGACGCCGTCGTCGCGGCCTTCGACGGTGTGATGGTGGCCCGTGGCGACCTCGCCGTCGAGTACCCCCTCGAAAAGGTCCCGATGGTGCAGAAGCGCCTCGTGGAGCTGTGCCGGCGCAACGCCAAGCCGGTGATCGTGGCGACCCAGATGATGGAGTCGATGATCACCAACTCCCGCCCCACGCGCGCCGAGGCGTCCGACGTCGCCAACGCGATCCTGGACGGCGCGGACGCGGTCATGCTGTCGGCCGAGTCGAGCGTGGGCGCGTATCCGATCGAGACCGTGAAGACGATGTCGAAGATCGTCGTCGCGGCCGAGCAGGAGCTGCTCTCCAAGGGTCTGCAGCCGCTCGTGCCCGGCAAGAAGCCGCGTACGCAGGGTGGTTCGGTGGCCCGTGCCGCGTGCGAGATTGCGGACTTCCTTGGCGGCAAGGGCCTGGTGGCCTTCACCAAGTCCGGTGACACGGCCCGCCGGCTGTCCCGCTACCGCGCCGAGCAGCCGATCGTGGCCTTCACCACCGACGAGGGCACCCGCAACCAGCTCGCGTTGAGCTGGGGCGTCGAGTCCTACGTCGTGCCGTTCGTGCACAGCACCGACGAGATGGTCGACCTGGTCGACAGCGAGCTGCGCAAGCTCAACCGCTTCAGCGAGGGCGACATCGTCGTGATGACCGCCGGCTCGCCCCCCGGCGTCCCCGGCACCACCAACATGGTCCGCGTGCACCACCTGGGCGGCTGACTCCGCCCGTACGGCCGCTCGTTGGCCCGTACGGCCGGCCGCCTGTCGGCGCGTACGGCCGCTGTACGCCGCTGAGGGCGCCCCCTGCCGCGCAGGGGGCGCCCTCAGCGTGTTTTGCGGCTCCCGGAGGTCGTTTGCTCCGGTGGGCGCCCGGAGGGCCGCGTACGGCCCGTCCGTCGCGTCCGGGTCGGTCTGGTCAGTCGGTCGTGAACTGGTGCATGCCGGGTACGGTCAGCGTCCCGCCGAACTGGGCGGCCTGCACGACCTTCACCTTCGTGAAGTAGATCAGCGGGATGTTCAGCGGCGGCGGGTGCTCCGGGTCGAACGTGATCGGGATCAGACCGAGCAGGTTGCCGGAGATGCTCTCCGTGTACATGACTGTCTTGCCGTCGCGGATGGTGGACGTGGTGCCCTTGCCCGCCTGCACGTGGTAGGTCTTGCCGGCCTGCTTGTCGGTGACGGTCTGGTGCAGGTCACCGATGTCGGTGCCGTCGGAGATCACGTACTTGAGGACCTCCTTGACCTTGCCGCTGGCCGTCTTCACCTTGACGATGCCCTGGTAGTCGGCGCCCTTGAGCAGCAGCGAACTGGCCTCCAGCTGCCAGGGGTCGTCGGCCAGGGCGGGAATGCCCTGCTCGACACCGCCCTCGTCGTCCGTGGCGGTCGGGCAGTCGTCCGGGTCCGTGGTGGAGCTCGCGGACGGGCTGGGGGTCGGGGAGGCGGTGGCGTCGTCGGCCGCCTCCTCCGCCTTCTCCGCGGTGTCCTCGGCGGCGTCGGTCGCCGCGTCGGTGACGTCCTTGACCGTGTCCTCGGCCTTCTCCACCGTGTCCTTGACCGGGTCCTCGGCCGTGTCCGCCGGCTTCTCGGCGGGCTTCTCGGCCGCGGGGGTCGACGCGGAGGGAGTCGGGGTCGGGGTCGCCGTCTCCTCCTCGTCGGGGGTGAAGATGTCCTTGATCGCCTCGCCGACACCCAGGGGGTCGAGCGGGTTCTTCGACTCGGACGCCGAGGGGGTGGGCGTCGGTGTCGGCTCGGTGTTCTCGGCGGGCGCCTTGGACTCCGAGGCGGACGGCGTCGGTTCGGGCTTGTCGTCGGAACCTGAATCCGACGAAGAGCCCGAGCCCGGCGTGTCCGAACCCGACGGGTCCGAGGCGCTCGGCTCCTTCTCGTCGTCCGCGGGAGTGCTCGTCGAGGCGGAGGGCGACGGCGTGGGGGACGCGTCGTCCTTGGCCTCCTCGGTCTCCTCCTCCAGCGCGTCGACGCAGTCCTTGTACTCGTCGATCGTCAGGTTCTTCGCCGACGGCTTGTCCTCGGCGCGGGCGAGCGTCGGTGTGAAGCCCATTCCCATGAGGATCGCCGTCGGCATCGACGCGATGGCTATCGCCTTGCCCGCGGGCACGTGCAACCTGGTGAACAACGGCTTCTTGGGGGCTGCGTGCCGCGGCCCGGTTCTCTCACGGGACTCCCCCGCGGGGCCCGCGTATTGGACCTCGTCAGCCGGCACTGTGCCTCCCGTTCGCCCCGTTGGTCGGGCTCGTTCCTGACAGATCGTTCGGCTCGCTCGCACCGTTGGCCAGTGCGGCCTCCGGGGCGTCTCCCTTGTCCGTACGGTCCGTCTCGGCCGGGCGCGCGGCGGGCTCCTCGCCCGGGGCCCAGGCCACGGCCATTCCGCCGCCCACCAGGGACAGCAGGAAGCCGACGAAGAAGCCTCCGAAGTTGGACACCGGCAGCGACACCAGGCCCAGCAGGATCGCCGCGACACCGGCGAAGGTCCGGATGTGCTTCTGGTACCAGAGGCTGATTCCGAGAACACCCAGAAGTACGCCGATGATGAGAGACCCCGCACCCGCGGTCGTCGCCATGGCCAGCGTGAGATGCCCGATCTGCAGGTTCGCGTACGGAAGGTATGCGATCGGGAATCCGGCGATCAGGATGAACAGGCCCGCCCAGAACGGCCGGCCGCCCCGCCAGGCACGGAACCGCAGCCGCCAGATGGTGAATTGACCGCGCGCGGCAGGAGTCTCGGCGCTCATGGAAAACAGCTCCCTGGAACGGCGTTGCTGAGGGTTTCACGTACTACGAAAAGGGACGGGCGGGTGAGGCAGCGCAGGCTCCCTCACCCGCCCACGGAGTGCCTAGTAGCACTCCTTGACACCCTTGGACAGCGACATCTTCAGGCCGCTGAGCTTGAAGGTGCCGGCGGTGGTCGCCCACGCCGTCTGCTTCACGTCGGTCAGCGTGGCCGACTCGGCCTGCTGGGCGAAACCGTAGGGGTTCGCCTGCTCCTTGCCGCCCTTCATGCCGGGACCCTTGGTGGCGTCTCCGGCGGCAACACCGATGTCGATGTTGCGGAAGGTGGCGTTGGCCTGGAGGTCCTCGACATCGATGTAGAGGTTCTCGGCCTCGACCGGCGTGCTACCGCCACCGGCCTTCAGCGTCAGGCTGACGGAACCGATCAACGGGATGTCCGGGGTGACCACGGACTGACACATGTTGGTGATCTTGGCGCTCTTGAACGCCGACACCGCAACCGGGTGCGCCGTCTTCTCACCCTTGAGCGTGTAGCCCTGGTCGATGGCCCCGTACTGCGAGAAGCCAACACCATCGAGCCGGTCCGCCGTCACCTTGAACGACTGACCCGACACGCTGAACGACGCGGCGAGAGCACCCTGAGCCAGGGCGACACCTATCGCGGCGGTCGCGGCCACGCTGGGCACCATGACAACCGCGAACCGCTTCCATCTGGTCCCGCCACGCACCTGGGACTCCATATTTCCTCCTTCTCGGACGTACATCTCCGGCCCTGGCTGCCCCCAGACGGCGGCTCAGCCGGGCAGGGATGGGAGAAGTGCTACGTCCTCGGGAAGGAGAGCGCCCCAACCCGGAGGCGCGGAACGCACCCGAATCACCGGCGATCACCCCCGAGCGACAACCACTGGTCGCGCCTGAACACTTCACGCACAACCTGCCGGACAGGCTCCACCGAACGGCGAAGACCCCCCTGCCCAAGGGCCGGCTCCACTGCCGCCGTCCCTACTCGGTGGGGACCCAAGGAAACCCGCTGACCCGATTGGCTGTCGGAGAAGGGGAATGGACCGAGCGTCGCCGATCGTGGTGCATTCTCGCCGCCCGCACAAGGGGGTTCGTTACTGGCTAGTAACGGCCGGATAACCGAACAACGACCCGTCGGTATCGGCCGACAACTCTGGGTGGCACCAAGGGCGGTGACAAAGTGATCGAACTTTGGACGGAATCCGACAGATCACCGCCTCTGACTTACTCGCAGTAACAGCGGCCGCGTTTACCAAGTTTTGGTAAAACGCGGCCGCAGTGTCGCTCTGTCGCCAAATCCTTCACTCGGGCACCACGGGTCCCGACGTTTAGCGACTGGTCAGAACAGGGCCCGGGCCAGCGCCCGGCGCGCCGCGGCGACACGCGGGTCGTCGGCGCCCACCACCTCGAAGAGCTCAAGAAGCCGTACGCGCGCCGCGTCCCGGTCGTCACCCGCTGTACGCGCCACCGCGTCGACGAGCCGCCCGAAGGCGTCCTCGACATGGCCGCCCACCAGGTCCAGGTCGGCGGCGGCGATCTGCGCCCGTACGTCACCGGGGTTGTCGGCGGCTTCCTTGCGCACCTGCTGCGGGTCGGCGCCCTGCACCCGCTGGAGCAACTCGGCCTGGGCCAGGCCGAGCTTGGCCTCCGTGTTGCCCGGGTCGTCACTCAGTACGTTCTTGTACGCCTGCACCGCGCCGCCGAAGTCGCCCGCGTCCAGGGCCTGTACGGCGGCTTCGAGCAGCGCGTCGTACGGACCGGCCGGGACCTGGGGCTCCGCTGGCTGCGCGCCCTGCCCACCCTGCTCGCCGTCCGCGTCGACGGTCAGGCCCGTCAGACCGAAGCGCTCCTCGGCGACCTGCACGAGCTGGTCGAGGGTGCCCCGGATCTGGGCCTCGGGTGCGGCGCCCTGGAAGAGCGGCAGGGCCTGCCCGGCCACCACCGCGAACACCGCCGGGATCCCCTGGATCCCGAACTGCTGCATCAACATCTGATTCGCGTCGACGTCGATCTTGGCGAGGACGAACCGGCCGTTGTACTCGGCGGTGAGCCGCTCCAGGAGCGGGCTGAGCTGCTTGCACGGCTCGCACCACTCGGCCCAGAAGTCGATGACGACCGGCACCTCGGTGGAGCGCTGCAGGACGTCCCGCTCAAAACCCGCCTCGTCGACGTCGATGACGAGACTCGAGGGCGACACCGCGGAGACGGCTCCGCCGCCCTGCCGCGCCGCTTCCGCACGCGCCTGCTCCGCCTTCGCCTTGGCCTCTTGGGCCGCCTTCACCGCGGCGAGGTCGACGACTCCGCTCATGGACATGTTCCGTGGCTGCATGCGTCTATCCTCCCCCCTCCGCGCGCCTCTGTGAAAAGCGTTGTGAAAGCTGGTCGATTACGTGGTCCAGTACTGGTCAACGTCGGTCGTGGCGCCGGGTCCCCACCTGGCGCCGCACGGTTGTCGCTCACGTACGCGCTTTCGCTACGGGTCGTAGCGTAACTGGCCCCGGGGGATCGCGGGAAGCCCACTTCGGTGATCTCCCTCACGGCTCCACGGAATCCCCTTACTCAGCAGTCCCCGGATATGGTCACCGGCATGCAGAGCCGCACCTCCGCCCCCCGCACCGGGCGTCCCCGCAGCGCCACCGCGGACGCCGCGATCCTGGCGGCGACGCGTGCGGCTCTCGTCGAACTGGGCTGGTCCAAGCTGACGCTGGGGGACGTGGCGACCCGCGCCGGGGTCGCGAAGACGACCCTCTACCGGCGGTGGGCGGGCAAGAACGAGCTCGTGGTCGACGCGGTGGCGGCGCTCTTCGACGAGTTGGAGCTGCCCGACCGGGGGAGTCTCGCGGCGGACATCGAGGGTGTGGTGCTCCAGTTCGCGGCGATCCTCGCCCGGCCCGAGGCGAAGAGCGGGCTCATGGCGGTGCTCGCCGAGTCGACGCGGGACGACGCGCTGCGGGAGCGGATCCGGGCGTCTGTCGTCGACCGTCAGAAGCGGCTCGTTCTGGAAGGGCGCAGGCGGGCCCAGGTCCGTGGCGAACTCCCTCCGGAGTCCGACCCCTCGGCTGCCGCCCGCACGGTCGATCTCATCTTCGACATGGTCGCCGGTGCGGTGGTCCATCGCACCCTCGTCAGCGCCGAACCCGTCGACCCGACCTGGGTCCACGACTTCACCCAAGTCCTCCTACTGGGCTTGTCCGGCGCGGCCACCACCGAGGGTTGACCTTTTCTCGCCCCCGCCGCCCCTACCCATTCCCGTCCCTTTCGGGGGCGCTGCCCCCGAACCCCCGCTCCTCAAACGCCGGAGAGGCTGAAATTCAGCCCGTCCGGCGTTTGAGGCGAGCGCGTCAGCGCGATACGGGGGTCTGGGGGCGGAGCCCCCAGGGACGGGACGGGTAGGGGCGGCGGGGGCGAGGAAGACGGCTAGAACCCCGCCGGTTCCGTGTACTCGCCCCACTCGGCCCGGAGGGCGTCGCAGATTTCGCCGAGGGTCGCCTCGGCCCGCACCGCGTCGAGCATCGGCCCGATCATGTTCGCCCCGTCCCGCGCGGCGGCGAGCATCGCACCGAGGGCGGCGTCCACAGCCGCCTCGGAGCGAGAAGCCCGCCGCCCCGCAAGCACCCGCACCTGCTCCCTCTCCACCTCGTGCCCGACCCGCAGGATCTCCAAGTCCCCAGTGACAGAGCCATGGTGGACGTTGACACCCACGACCCGCTTCTCCCCCTTCTCCACACCCTGCTGGTACCGGAACGCCGACTCCGCGATCTCCCCGGTGAACCACCCGTCCTCGATCCCCCGCAGAATCCCGGACGTGACGGGCCCGATCGGATGGACCCCGTCGGGATGCGCCCGCACCCCCCGCTCCTTGATCTGCTCGAAGATCCGCTCCGCGTCCGCCTCGATCCGGTCCGTCAGCTGCTCGACGTACCAGGAACCGCCCAGCGGATCCGCGACGCCCGCGACACCGGTCTCCTCCATCAACACCTGCTGCGTACGCAGGGCGATCTCCGCGGCCTGCTCGGACGGCAGGGCGAGCGTCTCGTCGAGCGCGTTCGTGTGGAGGGAGTTGGTGCCGCCCAGCACCGCCGCCAGCGCCTCCACGGCCGTACGCACGACGTTGTTGTACGGCTGCTGCGCGGTGAGCGAGACGCCCGCCGTCTGCGTGTGGAAGCGCAGCCACTGCGCCTTCTCGGACCGCGCCCCGTACACGTCCCGCATCCACCGCGCCCAGATCCGCCGCGCGGCCCGGAACTTGGCGATCTCCTCGAAGAAGTCGACGTGCGCGTCGAAGAAGAAGGACAGCCCCGGCGCGAAGACGTCGACGTCGAGCCCGCGCGAAAGCCCCAGTTCCACGTACCCGAACCCGTCCGCCAGCGTGTACGCCAGCTCCTGCGCGGCCGTGGAGCCGGCCTCGCGGATGTGGTAGCCGGAGACGGACAGCGGCTTGTACGCGGGGATCGACGAGGCGCAGTACTCCATCAGGTCGCCGATGAGGCGCAGATGCGGCTCGGGCGGGAAGAGCCACTCCTTCTGCGCGATGTACTCCTTGAAGATGTCGGTCTGGAGCGTGCCGTTGAGCACTCCCGGGTTCACGCCCTGCCGCTCGGCGGCCACCAGGTACATGCAGAAGACCGGGGCGGCAGGTCCGCTGATCGTCATCGACGTCGTCACGTCGCCCAGCGGGATGTCCCTGAACAGGACCTCCATGTCGGCCGCGGAGTCGATCGCGACCCCGCAGTGGCCGACCTCGCCGAGCGAGCGCGGATCGTCGGAGTCGCGCCCCATGAGCGTGGGCATGTCGAAGGCCACGGAGAGCCCGCCCCCGCCGTCGGCGAGGATCTTCCTGTACCGCTCGTTGGTCTGCTCGGCGTTCCCGAACCCGGCGAACTGCCGGATGGTCCACGTCCGCCCTCGGTAGCCGGTCGAGTAGAGGCCCCGCGTGAAGGGGTACTCCCCGGGCCAGCCGATCCGCTCGAACCCGTCGTACTCGTCCCCGGGCCGAGGCCCGTACACGGGCTCCACCGCGTCACCGGAGAGCGTGGTGAAGTCGCCCTCCCGCTTGTGCGAGGCGTCGTACCGGGCCTGCCAGCGACGGCGGCCCTCCTCGATGGCGTCAGCGTCCATACCATCAAAATTACTGGGACGCCCTAGTAAACGTCGACGGCAAACCGCCACAGATCGCACCTGCGGCGGTGGGGGCGGGGCGGGAGGCGGCTACGCCCAGGACCGCGTCACGCCTTGGCGACCGCGCCCGCGTCCTCCGTGACCTTGGACTCCAGCTCGCGGCTGACCTTGCGCTCCACGAAGAAGGCGGCCGTGGGGACGGTGCCCGCGAGCAGCACCCACAGCAGCTTCGGGACCGGCCACTTGGCCTTGGAGCCCAGGTCGAAGGCGAAGACCAGGTAGACGACGTACAGCCAGCCGTGCGCGACGCTGACGACACGCGTGAAGTCCGCGGCGCCGTCCAGGTCGAGCACGTACTTGCCGATCATCCCGAGGACCAACAGGACCAGCAGGACACCGGTGACGTAGGCCATGACGCGGTAGCGGGTCAGCACGCTCTTTTTCATGGCTACGAGCGTAACGACCGGTTCCGCACGATCTTCCGCCACCCCCGCCCGTCGTCGGGGCCCGGCAACGGGCCCCGCAAGGGGAGCGGCCGGCCCCCGCCGACCCGCAGTCGACGAACCGCACCCGGCGGAGCTACTCGTCGAAGTCGTGCGCCGCCACTCTCAGCGGCCGCAGCATCGCGAAGATCTCCCGGCACTCCTCGGCGTCGTACACGCCGAGGCCGAACTCCATCGCCATCAGGTCGCGGGTGGCGGCGTCGCAGACCTCGCGGCCCTTGTCGGTGATGGAGGCGAGGGTGCCGCGGCCGTCGTTGGGGTTGGGGCGTTTGTCGACGAGACCGGACCGGGCGAGCCGGTCCACGGTGTTGGTCACCGACGTCGGGTGCACCATCAGCCGTTCGCCGATCTTGGACATCGGCAGTTCGCCGGCCTTGGAGAAGGTGAGCAGCACCAGGGCCTCGTAGCGCGCGAACGTCAGCTCGTACGGCTTGACGACCGCGTCGACCTCGGCGAGGAGGATCTGGTGCGCGCGCATGATGGAGGTGATCGCGCCCATGGACGGCACGGATCCCCAGCGTTGCTTCCAGTGCTCGTCGGCACGGGCGATGGGATCGAAGGCAAGACTGAGCGGCTTCGGCACGGCAAAGACCCTACCGGCCGGTCATATCGTGGTCAGCCCCGTCTCGCGTATCGATATCCGCCCCCTTTTCCACCTTCTCTCCCCACCCCTTCACCAGCGCCGTCCCCTCGTCCTCCCGGACCCTTCCCGTACGCCGTACCTCCACCGCCAGGAGCACGCAGCACACGGTCCCCACCACGCCGACGCCGCCCACGACCGTGCTGACCGCCCAGAACTCGGCGGCCGCACCGGCGAGCGCCATGCCCACGCCCTGGATCGTCATCAGCCCGGCGGTGTGCACGGTCATGGCCCGGCCGCGCAGTTCCTCGGGCACGGCGTCCACGAACCAGCGGTCGAGCCCCAGGGTGTACGCGCCCGCCGACCCGGCGAGCACCAGCACGAGGAGGATCCAGCCGAGGCCCGGGTGGAAGGGGTAGAGGAGGAGCGGCAGCAGTCCGCCGCCCGCCAGGGGCAGCACGATCCGGGAGCGGGCCGCGGGAGACAGGGCGGCGCCGGCGTACAGCTCCCCCGCGATCGTCCCGACCGGCATCGCGCACATCAGCAGCCCGATCCAGGCCGTGCCGACCCCGATCTCGTCCGCGTACGCGGCGGCCAGCGCCTCCGGCGCCACGACGAACATCGGCGGCACCCACAGGAGCAGCAGCAGCGCCCGGATCCGGCGGTCGCCCAGGACCTGCCGGGCACCGGAGAGCGAGTACCGCACCAACGCCCCGCCTCCGGCCCGGGCCGGCCGGCGCCGCGTGCCCAGCCGCAGGAGCAGCGCCGAGGCGAGAAAGGTGCCCAGCGTGACGGCCAGTGCCCCGCGCGGGGAGACGACGGTGAGCAGGACGCCGCCGAGGCCGAAGCCCACGAGCACGGCACTCTGCGACACGATCCGCAGCAGGGACCGGCCAAGCACGAACAGGTCGCCGTCCCCGAGGATGTCGGTCAGCGTGGCCATCCGTGTCCCGCTGAACACCGGTGACACGGCCGCGATGACGCACCGCAGCACGAGCAGCGCGGCGACGGGTGTGGACGGCAGGGCCATCAGCGCCGCGCACCCGGCGCACACCAGGTCGCAGACGACGAGCACCCGTCGCGGCGGGAACCGGTCGGCCACTCCGGACAGCAGCGTGCCGCCCACGAGATAGGGGAGGAAGCCCAGCGCGAACACCAGCGCGCTGAGCAGCGGCGACCCCGTCAGCCCGTACACGAGCACGGTCAGCGCGATCTCGCTGACGACGACGCCGAGCAGCGAGAGGGCGTGTGCGAGGAACACGGCACGGAACTCGCGTACGGCGAAGACGGGACCGTAACCGGTCTTCTCGGGTGCGGGCAGCGTCGTCGTGCCCCTGTTCTCTTCCGGCATGTCCCGCAGCGTGCCCGCGCACGGGCCGCCCGCCGTAGAGTTTCGGTGTCAGCCGAATCTTCGCGACCGACCGCGGCGGGAGAGCCCGTGCCGTTCCATCTGCGCTTCGGCGAGGACGACCTCCTCAGGTGCCGCTTCGCCGTGTCCCCGCTGTGGGAGACCCAGGAGGCGGTCCGTACCCTCAACCGCCCCGAGCGGCACGGGTATCACGCGCACTGGCTCCGTCGTACGCGTTCGGCGGCCGCGGAGCTCGACCTGACGCCCCTGTGGCTGCTGATGCCCCAGCGCGGGCACACCCCGGACTGGCTGGGGCCTCCCCCGCTCGGCCCCTCGGCCACGTTCGACGAGGAGATCGCGGCGGTTCGCGGTGCCGATCCCGAGGCGGCCCGCGAGGACACCGCACTGGCGCTCGCGGACACCCCGGGCGCACTCGAATCCCCGCGCGGGCAGGCCCTGCTGGCCGACCCGGTCCGCATGATCCAGGAGCTGACCGACCTGCTGGCGGCGGCCTGGCGCGCGCTCGTCGAGCCCGACTGGCCGAGGCTGCGCGCCCTCCTGGAGGCTGACGTGGTATTCCACTCGCGGCGCCTGGCCGAGGTGGGCCTCGGCGGGCTGCTGTCCGAGCTGGACCGGCGGTTCGCCTGGGACGCGGGCAGGCTCACGATCGATGTGAAGGGCGAGCACGTCCGCGAACTGGGCGGCCAGGGCCTGGTGTTGATGCCCAGCGTCTTCTCCTGGCCGGATGTGGTGAGCGGCTTCGAACCACCCTGGCAGCCGACGCTGGTCTACCCGGCGCGCGGTATCGCGGGCCTGTGGGCCGAGCCGTCCGACCGCACGCCCGAGGCGCTCGCAGCGATCCTCGGCCGCGGCCGGGCCGCCGTCCTGACCGCGCTCGACGACCCCGCCACCACGACGGGCCTCGCGCACCGCCTCGGCCTCGCGCCCTCGTCGGTGTCGGCGCATCTGTCGGCGCTGCGCGACGCGGGCCTGCTCGTCTCGCGCCGGTACGGACACCAGGTGCTGTACGAGAGGACGCCGCTGGGCATCGCGCTGGCGTCGGGCGGCGCCTGACGCCCCGACAGGAGCCCGCAGGAGCGCGACAGGAGGCGGCTGCCCACGGTGTCGCACCCCTGCCGGTCAAGTCCGTTATGTCACGATAGTCGGACATCGTCACTGACCGTCACCTTCGCCCAAGGGGGCAGGATGTTCCGGCAGACCCGTACCCGTACCCTCGCGGCGCTCGCCGTGCTCGGACTCGCGGCGGGCTGCTCGTCCGCACCCGAGGCCGACACGACCACCGCCGCCCGTGAGACGTCCCCGCAGGCGAGCCCCGCCGCCGGTTCCCCGTTCTGGGTCGACCCGGCGAGCCCCGCGGCCCAGCAGGTACAGCGGTGGGAGCAGCAGGGGCGCGAGCGCGACGCCCGGCTGCTGAAGCTCATCGCGGACCGGCCCGCCGCGATCTGGCCCTCCGCCGAGCGCCCGGAGCCGAAGATCAGGGAGGCGACCGCGGCGGCGGCCCGGGAGGGGCGTACCGCGGTCTTCGTCGCGTACGACATCCCGCACCGCGACTGCGGACAGCACTCGGCGGGCGGGGCGTACGGCGCGGACGCCTACCGGGACTGGATCGACCGGTTCGCGCGGGCCATCGGCGACAGCGACGCCCTGGTCGTGCTGGAGCCCGACGCGGTCGCGCACATCGTGGACGGCTGTACCCCGGGCGAGTACCACGCCGAGCGCGAGCAGATGCTCACCGAGGCGATCGTGCGGCTGAAGCGGCAGCCGCGGACGAAGGTGTACCTCGACGCGGGCAATCCGGCCTGGATCCGGGAGTCGTGGAAGCTGGTCGAGCCTCTCAAACGCGCGGGCGTCGCGAACGCCGACGGGTTCGCCCTGAACGTCTCCAACTTCCAGACGGACGAGACGACGAAGGAGTACGGCCGCCGGCTCTCGCAGGACCTCGGCGGCAAGCACTTCGTCGTGGACACCAGCCGCAACGGCAACGGTCCGCTGGACGGCGACCCGTCCCAGGCCTGGTGCAACCCACCGGGCCGAGCGCTGGGCACCCCGCCCACCAAGGACACCGGCGACCCCCTCGTGGACGCCTACCTGTGGATCAAGCGGCCCGGGGAGTCGGACGGACAGTGCCGCGGGGGCCCGTCGGCGGGCCAGTGGTGGGCGGACTACGCGCTGGGTCTGGCGCGCAACTCCGAGGCATAGCAGGCGACTTCACCCGCCGGGCCGCTTCACCTGACCTGGACCCACTTCGCCTCGGACGGCGTCCCGTCCGTGTCCGTCACGAACAGCATGTACCAGCCGGGCGGCACCAGCGTCCGGTCCTTCGGTACGTCCACGGTGACCGAGTCCTTCGTCTTCGTGACCCCGAGCGCGATGGACCGCTGCTCGACGTCCGTGGTGTGGGTGACCGCGCTGGGCCGCATCAGACGGGCGCTCACGATCCGGTCCGGATGCCGGGTGGCGAAGGTCGCGCGGCCCTCGCCGTCGACCTCCTGCGGACCGTCGCCCAGCACGGGACGGCTCTTGGCGTTCTTGTGCAGGGCGGGCGGGGTGTAGATCTCCATGCGCTGCTCGAAGTGGCCGAGCTTGGTGTTCTGCTGGTCGTCGAAGAGCGGGTCGGAGCCGAAAGTGGCGACCCGCCCGTCGGGCAGCAGCAGCGCCTCCGAGTGGTAGTTGCGGCCGACCCTGGGCGAGGCGGCCGAACGGAAGGAGTTGGACTTCGGGTCGTAGAACTGCGCCTTGAGGATGTTGCTGGCGCTGCGCCCGCGGTAGTCCGAGGAGCCGTTGGACGTGAACACCGAGTCGTCCGGCATGATCACGCTGTTCAGGTAGCGGGTGCCCTGCGGCAGGTCGGGGCCGTCCTCGAAGACGGGGTTGTCCTTCTTGAGGTCGATGACCGCCGTGCGCGAGGTCGCCTTCTTGGACTCGCCGACGCCTCCGCCGCCGAGGATCATCACCTTCTGGTCCTGGGCCGGAGGCAGCAGCAGGGACGCCGACGTCTCCGTCTGGTCGAGGTCGCTCAGCCCCGGCACCTTCTCGAACTTGTTGGTCTTCAGATCCCACAGGCCGGGTTCGCGCCCCATGGTGGCGGGCCCGTAGCCGGCGTTCGAGGCCGGGTAGAAGAGCTTGCCGCCCTTGGTGAGGAAGAGGGCGGGATAGGTCGGGAAGTAGTGCTTGGGCCCCGGGGTCCACTTCTTGGTCTTCGGGTCGTAGATCTCGTTGTCGCCCGGGTCGATCACCCCGACGTCGTCGAGCCCGGAGACAGCGAGCACCCGCCCGTCCTCCAGACCGACCAGCGTCGGATACCAGCGGGCCTTCTCCATCGGCGCGACGGGCACGTACTTCTCCGCCGTCGGGTCGAACTCGTACGCGGCCTTGATCCCCTGGAAGTCCTGCTTGTCCATGGTGATCTTCTCGGAGAGGCCGTACGTGTTGGCCGCCTCCTTCCCCTTCAAGCCGACGATCTCGTACTGGGCCTGCTTGCCCGTGACCGACCGCTGCCCCAGCTCGGCGGCCTCGACGAAGACCCGGGCCTCGCTCGCGGCGACTTTTGTCTTCCAGGGCTGCATCACACCGGCCCTGTTGTACGTGATCTCCTGCGTGCGCTTGGCCTTGGGGACGGTGACGTCGAACCTGCTGACGTACTCCACCCCGGTCGGCGAGCGGAACCGGGTGCCCTTCTTGAGGACGACCGGCCTGTCCGGGTTCTCGTTCTTCACGCGCATACCGCCGCCGGCCCGGTCGACCTCGCCGTCCAGCAGCTCGTAGCGGGCCGTGCCGCCGGCCACCAGCATTCTGCCGCTGGGGAGTTGGGCGTGCCCGGCGCAGAAGAAGTCGTCCGGGGTGGGGATCTTCTTGAAGGTGTCGGTCCTCGGGTCCCACAGGACGGTGTCGAAGGAGCCCTTGTCGAACTTCTTCTGCTCGTTGCCGGAGCCCGCGACGATCAGCACCTTTCCGGTGTGCAGGAGCGCCGCGTGGATGGCGTTGGTGCGGAACTCCCTGGGAATGTCCAGGTGCTTCCAGGAGCCGTACTTCGCCTTGTAGCCGGGCTGGGCGATCTTGTACTCGTGGTACTGCTCCGAGGCGAAGCCGATCGCGGCCGGGGCGTTGAGTCCGGCGAGCAGGGCGACGCCGCCTATGCCGAGCAGCCTCTTCTGGGCCTTCTTCGAAGGGCGGTAGGCCATGGCCTAGTTACCTCCTGTCGTACCGCTGGAGACCGTCCCGCTGGGGATCGAGCCACTGGGAAGCGTGCCGCCGGCGCTGAAGGCCGGCGCGGGTGCCTGCTCTCCTTCCGTGACCCGGGCGACGGCGGGGGCGACGCGCTGCCGGGCCCGGCGTTCCTGGAACAGGGTGCCGAGCCACACGCCGACCGGGGCGAGGGAGATGGCCAGGGCGAGGACGGCCCAGGTGCGCATGGCCGCGTGGGTGTGCCCGAGGACGAACGACGCCACCAGCGAGGCCGTCAGGACGGCCGACCAGAACAGGTGGATCCGGAAGGTCATCACCCGGTCGGGGCTGGCGCCGCCGCCCTTCGGGGTGACCACGAAACGGCTGGGTCGGCGGACCACGGCCGCGCCGAGCGACCTGAGGTAGATCGGCGCGGAGAGGGCCGACATCGCCATGCCGGCGAGGCCGCCCGAACCCTCCGGTTCGTGCGGGGAGACGTTGTGCCGCCGGTTCCAGAGGTAGAGGCCGATCTGTAGGGCCGCGGCGTCGCTGTAGAGCATCAGCCACATGGAGGCGGCGACCTGGGTGCCGGACGCGCCGAACCACAGGAACAGGACGCAACTGAGGATGCCCAGCAGCCAGTTGACGGCCGTCATCGGGTAGTAGACGAGCATCAGCGTGTACGAGAACAGCCGGCCGGGCGGCATCGTGAAGGGTGCCTTCCAGTACTGCTTGAACAGCGTCTCGTACGTGCCGCGCGACCAGCGCATCTGCTGGGTGAAGAAGTCGGTCCAGGACTCGGGGCCCTCGCCCACGGCCAGTACGTCGGGTGTGTAGACGGACTGCCAGTGGTGGCCGGTCCTCGGGTTCTTGTGCCGGTGCAGTTCGAACCCGGTGGCCATGTCCTCGGTGATGGAGTCGTACAGCCCGCCGACCTGCCGGACGGCCGCCATCCGTACGACGTTGTTGGTGCCGACGAACATGGGGGCGCGGTAGCGGTTGCCGGCGCGCTGGATCAACGCGTGGAACAGGAACTGCTGGGACTCGGCCGCCTTGGTGACCGGAGTGGTGTAGTTGCCGTACACCTGCGGGCCCACGACGAACGCGACGTCCGGGTCTCGGAAGTAGCCCATCATCCGCTCCAGGAACTCGGGGAGCGGGACGTGGTCGGTGTCGACGGAGGCGAAGAAGTCGTACTCGCCGCCGTGCATCGCGATCCACGCGTTGTAGTTGCCGTGCTTGGTACGGGCCTTGTGGACGCCCTTGGCCCTGTTCCACTCGGGGACGCCGTGGCGGGTGAAGTGGCGCACGCCCAGTTCGGCGCAGAGGGCCTTTGCCTGTTCGTCGTCACCCTCGTCGAGGAGCCACACATCGACGCCGTGGGGGCCGGGGTGGGTGACGCGGACGGCGCCTTCGAGGGTGGCGCGGACCATGGAGAGGGGTTCTTTGCCCGGGACGTACGTGGTGAGGAAGGCGACCCGGGTTCCGGGCTCGGGGGTCACGGGGACCGGGTCCCTGGCGACCATGGTCGCGTGGGCGATGGAGACCACGTTGACGACCATGAACAGCTCGATCAGGCCGATGGATATGAGCATCGCGATGTCGAGGCCGACGAGCCAGCGGGTGCCGCCTTCTCTGGCGACCCAGTGCGTCGGCCAGACCAGGTAGACGAGGAGCAGTCCCGTGAGCAGCGGGGCGAGCGTCATGAGCAGGACGGCTCGTATTCGGTGTGGCTCGCGCGACAGGAGCTTTGTGTACTGCACCCGGTACGCGGTGCCGGACGGCTCCGTGAGCGGTCCGGCCAGTTGGCTGTGGGTGTCGTAGTCGTAGCCCTCCGGCCGCACAGCGCCCTCCAGTGATCGAACGAGCCGATACCCACACAAAAGTGGCTTTTGGTCGGCGTGTCGAACGGAGAGGGTCCAGTTGGGGGGGTAGAGGGCTTCGTCGGTTCACCTGCGGGCGGGTGGGGCCGGCCGGGCAATTCACGCGCCCCCAACCCACCCAGGGGCGCGGGGAACTGCGCGACCTCAGCCGCCACTCACCCGCATCCACCGCACATCCACCGCGGCAGCGGCACCGCGGTTACGCCGAGAGGTGTCGCTCCACCGTGTCGACCTTGGACGTCAGGCCGTCGGTGACCCCGGGCCGGATGTCCGCCTTGAGGACGAGCGAGACCCGCGGAGCCCGCTCCTCCACCACGGCGACGGCACGCTTCACGACGGCCATCACTTCGTCCCAGTCACCTTCAATGGAGGTGAACATCGCATCGGTGCGGTTCGGCAGCCCCGACTCCCGCACGACCCGCACGGCGTCGGCGACGTACTCGCCCACGTCCTCGCCGACACCCAGCGGCGTCACGGAGAAGGCGACGATCATGCGTTGACGATCCCCTCGTTGCGGGCGCGGGACGCGATGAGCGCGCTCTCCGCCTCACGCTTGAGCTTGCGCTCGGCGAAGAAGCCTCCGGTCGGCAGCACGGAGAGGACGAAGTAGAGGGCCGCGGTCTTCAGGTCCCACTTGGCGCGGTTCCAGGCGTCGGCCCAGAAGATCAGGTACAGGATGAAGAGGACGCCGTGGACCATGCCCATCACGGGCACCACGTTGAAGTCCGTCGTCCGCTTCAGCACCGAGCAGACCAGCAGCAGGAGGAAGGAAACGGCCTCGGGGGCCGAGACCAGACGGAGACGACGGAGGGCGGAGGCGGTCTTGATGTCCACGAGTCACCTTCGGTGGGAGGAGTCTGGGGTGGATTCGGAAGGGGTGCCGGTGCGGCGCCGAAGCTTTGTGAACGCACGCACAAGCTTTCCCATTGAAGCATCCTGACCCCTGCCGTCCGGCCTCGGGGTCCGGACCCACGGAACCCGGCCGACCGAACCCCGGGGTCTTTTCAGGGACGCATCATCCCGAAGGATCTGTTCGGCGACCAGGCCCGACGGTTACCGTCGTCATCGTGGCGATGTTCCGACTGCAAGGCAGCAAGGTGCTGGCCGTCGACATGACCGGCGACGCCGTGAAGGCGAAGAACGGCTCGATGGTGGCGTACGACGGTCAGATGGCCTTCAAGAAGCTCAGCGGCGGCGGCGAGGGGATCCGCGGCATGGTGACGCGCCGGATCACCGGTGAGCAGATGACCCTCATGGAGGTGAAGGGGCAGGGGACCTGCTGGTTCGCCGACCGGGCCGGCGAGATCAACCTCGTGAACCTCCAGGGCGACAAACTCTTCGTCGAGTCGAGCAATCTGCTCGCGACCGACTCCGGCCTGCGTACGGGCACGTCCTTCACGGGGCTCAGGGGCGCCTCACAGGGCAACGGACTGTTCACGACGACCGTCGAGGGGCACGGCCAGGCGGCGATCATGTCCGACGGTCCTGCCGTGGTGCTGCGGGTGAGCTCGCAGTATCCGCTGACCGTCGACCCGGGGGCGTACATCGCCCATCAGGGCAATCTGCGGCAGTCCTTCCAGTCCGGTGTGACGTTCCGCACGTTCATGGGCGAGGGCGGCGGCGAGGCCTTCCAGATCCGCTTCGAGGGCGACGGCGTCGTGTACGTACAGCCCAGTGAGCGCAACTCGATCGCGGGAGATGTGTGACATGCCCTTCCGTGAGATCAACTCGAAGATGATCGAGGCCACGGTCATGCCGGGGCAGCGGCTGTTCAGCCAGCGCGGCGCGATGCTCGCCTACAAGGGCGAGGTGTCCTTCACCCCCAACATGCAGGGCGGCCAGGGCGGCCTCATGTCGATGATCGGGCGGCGGGTGGCCGACGAGGCGACTCCGCTGATGACCGTCGAGGGCTCCGGCACGGTCCTGTTCGGGCACGGCGGCCACCACATCCAGGTGATCGGCCTCACCGGCGAGACCCTGTACGTGGAGGCGGACCGGCTGCTCGCCTTCGACGGCACCCTGGAGCAGGGCACGATGTTCATGGGCTCGCAGGGCGGGGTCATGGGCATGGTGCGCGGCCAGGTGACGGGGCAGGGGCTGTTCACCACGACCCTCAAGGGGCACGGCAGCGTCGCCGTCATGGCGCACGGCGGGGTCATCGAGGTGCCGATCAGCCCGCAGCGCCCGGTGCATGTCGACCCGCAGGCGTACGTCGCCCACCACGGGGACGTACGCAACAAGCTGTCCAGCGCGCTCGGTCTGCGCGATCTGGTGGGCCGCGGCTCGGGCGAGGCGTTCCAGCTGGAGCTCAGCGGGAGTGGTGCGGTGTACGTGCAGGCGTCGGAGGAGAAGCTGTGACCACCTACCCGGGCACGGGCCCCGTGATCCACGACCCGTCGACCCTGCCGGTCGACGACAACGTGAACGCGTACACCTTCTGCGTGGAGCTCAAGGGGAGCGAGTGGTTCCTGCAGAAGGGCAAGATGATCGCCTACTACGGCTCGATGGAGTTCAACGGCATCGGGCACGGTCGGCTGGACCGGCTGGTGCGGACGAGTTTTCATTCGCCGTTGCACGCGAGCGACTGGGTCGTGGCCTCCGGCTCGGGCAAGATGCTCCTCGCCGACCGGGCCTTCGACGTGAACTCCTTCGATCTGGAGGAGGGCAATCTGACCATTCGCTCGGGCAATCTCCTCGCTTTTCAGCCAAGTCTCGCGCTCAAGCAGTCGATCGTGCCGGGCTTCCTCACGCTGATCGGGACGGGCAAGTTCGTGGCCGCGTCGAACGGTCCCGTGGTGTTCATGGAACCCCCGATCCGGGTCGACCCGCAGGCCCTGGTCGGCTGGGCCGACTGCCCCTCGCCGTGCCACCACTACGACCATGGGTACATGACAGGCCTGATGGGCGGTCTACGTGCACTGACGGGCCTGGGCGGGGCCTCCGGGGAGGAGCACCAGTTCGAGTTCGTGGGCGCCGGCACGGTGCTGCTCCAGTCCAGCGAGGCCCTGATGGCGGAGCAGGCCGCGGGCGCGGTCCCGCACGAGCCCGGAGTGCCGGGTGGCGGCGGGGCACCCGGCCACCAGGGACAGCAAGCCGGCGCACCGCGCCTTCCCGGACAGCTGGGAGACCTCCAGCGTCGCTTCGGGCTGTGAGCGGTAGTCTGCGGAGTGTGACGTCGAACGTGTGCGCGCCGTCACGCCACCCTCACTAGTTCGCTTTTCAACATCTTAGGTAGAATTCATACATGGAGACCGAGACGGCCACTCGCTGGCTGACCGATGCGGAGCAGTGCGCCTGGCGCACCCACCTGGAGGTCAACAGGCTGTTGACGTATCAGCTCGAAAAAGACCTCCAACCGTTCGGCCTGACGATGAACGACTACGAGATCCTGGTGAACCTCTCCGAGTCGGAGGGCGTACGGATGCGGATGAGCGACCTCGCGTCCGCCACCCTCCAGTCCAAGAGCCGCCTCTCCCACCAGATCACCCGCATGGAGAACGCGGACCTGGTCAGGCGCGAGAACTGCGAGTCCGACCGCCGTGGGCTGTACGCCGTGCTCACGGACCACGGCCTGGAGACGATGAGGAAGGTCGCGCCCCATCATGTGGCGTCCGTGCGGCGGCACTTCATCGACCTCCTCTCGCCGGAGGCCCTGGAAGAGCTCCACAAGTCCCTGACCCCGATCGCTGAGCACCTGCGGGGCCAGCGGGGACGTTCCTGACGTACGACCGGACCGACCTGACCGACCTGACCGACCGGACCGACCAGACCGACCGGCTAGACCGGCTGAGTCGACCGGTCCGGTCGGGCCGACTGTGCCAAGGGCAGGCGGAGTTCGAACAGGGCTCCGCCTGTCGGCGCGTCCCGGACGGTGAGTGATCCACCGTGCCGGACGGCGACATCGCGGGCGATGGCGAGGCCGAGACCGGCTCCGCCGTCGTCGCGCGTACGGGCCTCGTCGAGCCGTACGAACCGCTCGAAGACCCGCTCGCGCTCGGCGGCGGGCACGCCCGCGCCGTCGTCGGCGACCCCGACGACCGCCCACTGCCCCGAGCGCCGCACGGTCAGGGCGACCGAGGTGCGCGTGTGCCGCTGCGCGTTGTCCAGCAGATTGCCGAGCACCCGCGTCAGCTGACCGCGGGATCCGCTCACCTCCACGTCGTCCGCGTCGTCCGCGTCCACGGACACCTGGACCCGGTCCCCGACCCGCTGGCCCGCCTCCTCGCGGACGAACGCAGCCAGGTCCAGACGCGCGTCCGGCGACCGCTCCCCCGCGTCCAGCCGGGCGAGCAGCAACAGGTCGGCGGCCAGCCGCTGCAGCCGTACGGTGTCCTCGACGGCCCCGTCCACGTCCAGCAACTCCGGGTGCGCGGCGCCCACTTCGAGCTGGGTGCGCAGAGAGGCGATGGGGCTGCGCAGCTCGTGCGAGGCGTCGGCGACGAACGCGCGCTGCCGCTCCACCGAGGCCTCCAGGGCGGCGAGCGTCTCGTTCGTCGTACGGGCGAGGCGGGCGACCTCGTCGTGGGTGGCGGGCTCGGGGACGCGCCGCGAGAGGTCCTCGGAGGCCGTGATGGCGGCCATCTCGGCCCGGATCCCCTCCACGGGACGCAGGGCCCGCCTGGTGACGACGTACGTCACCCCGCTGACCGTCACCAGCAGCAGGGGCAGGCCGATCAGCATGGCCGTCAACGCCGTGCCGACGGCGCCCTGTTCGGCGGAGAGCGGGGCGCCCGCGTAGACGGTGAGCGGGACACCTCCCTTCGTGACCACGTCGACCCCGGCGAACCGGTAGTCGTCCGTCTCCCCCTCGACGGTCGCGGTGCCCTCGCCGTACCAGGTCTCGTCGGCGATGTCGCCGGGGCCGAGAGCGTCCTCCTCGTCGGCGACTCCCTCGTCCGTGTCGCCGGCGTCGTCATTGGCGACGGAGTTCAGCCGGTCCGAGGCCCTGGCTGTCACGCTCATGCCCTCGACGTCCTCGCCGGAGGCGACGGCCTTCCCCTTCCGGTCCAGGACCTCGACGGGGTTCTCGTCGCCGTCCGGCAGGTCGAGATCGTTGTACGCGAGCCCGTTCGACAGTGCCGAGGCGGCGTTGCGGGCCACCGAGTCGGCCTCGGCGTCCGCCTGGCCGATGAGGCTGCCCCGCAGCGCGAGCAGCACGGCGGCGCCCGCGGCGACCAGGGCCACGGCGACGACGAGGGTCGCGGCGAGCGTGGCGCGGGCCCGTACCGATCTCATGCGCCGCCTCATGCCCGTGCCTCCAGTCTGTATCCGGCCCCGCGTACGGTCCTGATCAGCTCCGGGCCGAGCTTGCGGCGCAGGGTGCTGATGTAGACCTCGACGATGTTCGGGTCGCCCTCGTACGCGAAGTCCCAGACGTGCTCCAGGATGTCGGCCTTCGACACGACCTCCCCGGCCCGCACGACGAGCTGCTCGAGGACGGAGAACTCCTTGGTGGTCAGGGTGATCTCGTCGTCCGCGAGGAACACGCGCCGGGCCGCGGTGTCGACCTTCAGGTGCCCGATCTCGTACACGGGCGAGGCCCCGCCCGACGGGCCGCGCCGCCGCAGGAGCGCCTTCACCCGGGCGACGAGGACGACGTACGAGAACGGCTTGGTCAGATAGTCGTCGGCGCCCGTGTCCAGGCCCTCGGCCTCGTCGTACTCGCCGTCCTTGGCGGTGAGCATCAGGATCGGCACGTCGTGTCCCGCGGCGCGCAGGGCGCCGCACACGCGGTAGCCGTTCATGCCGGGCAGCATGATGTCGAGGATGACGAGGTCGTACGAGCCCTCGCCGGCCATGTGCAGCCCCTCCAGGCCGTCGTGGACCACGTCCACGGCGTATCCCTCGGCCGTCAGGCCCTTGGCGAGCGACAGGGCGAGCCGCTTTTCGTCCTCCACGATCAAGAATCGAAAGGGGCGACGCGAAGCGTCTCGGGTAGGGCGGTGGTGGGAGACGGGCGGGTGCATGCGTCCAGCTTGGCAAACCGAACCTGAAGACAGCTTCAGGAGGCTTCAGGTCGGCTTCAGCGTCGGTCGCCCACATTGGTTCCTGTCGAACAGCAGACGAGGCGGACAAGCCAGCTGCAACCGGCGACACCATCCGTTACTGGTTGCAACCAGTCGCATTCTGGAGGAACCCCATGAAGCGCAACATCGTCATCGCCACCATCGCGACCGCAGCCCTGATCGGCGGCGGCACCGCGACCGCCCTCGCGGTCTCGGGTGACGAAGAGGCGCCGACGAAGAAGTCCGACGTGCAGGTGTCGAACGACGACACCGGCCGTGACGACGACGCCAATGTGAACGACACGGACGACAACGACGCGGACGACAGGGCGGACGACAAGACCGACGCGGCCGAGGACAAGGCCGCGAAGGACAACGGCGAGGACGCCGAGGACAAGGCCGAGAACGCCGCCGACGCCAAGGTCGCGCGGGTCGATGCCGCCGACGCGATCAAGGCGGCGCTGAAGAACACGGACGGCACGGCCGTCTCGGCCGACCTGGACGACGAGGGCACGAAGCACGTGTGGGACGTGGACATCCTCACCAACGGCGGCGCCTGGCACAGCGTCCAGGTCGACCCCGCCACCGGCAAGGTCCTCGGCTCCCACGTCGACCGGGACGACGACGGTGACGACGCCGCCGAGACCGCGCAGATCCGTGCCGTCCTGAAGGGCAGCTCCGTCACCGCCGCCGAGGCCGCGGAGGCCGGCGCCGCCAAGGGCACGGTGACCTCCGTCGACCTCGACGAGGAGAGCACGGACAAGGCCTGGGAGGTCGACACCACCGCCGCGAACGGCACCGGGAGCGACTGGAGGGTCGACCCCGACTCCGGCAAGATCACGGCGGACCGCTCGAACGACTGACGTTTTCTCCTCCTCAGGGACCACAGGTAAGGGCACCCGGCAACGGGTGCCCTTACCGGCGTCAGCGGGCTTGTTCCGCCGCGCCGGCTTCCTGCTCCCGCTCCTGCCCCTGCTCCCGCTCCCGCTCTTGCCCCTGCTCCTGCTCCTGCTCCAGTGCGACGCGGGGGTAGCGGGTCCCCACTCCGACGGCGGCGGCCGCGAGCAGTGCCGCCCCTCCGGCCAGGGCGAACCCCGCTCCCACGGGCAGGCGGCCCACCAGCAGTCCCGCGGCCGCCGCGCCCGTCGAGATACCCGCGTTCACCGCGGTGTTGACCCAGGCACCGGCCTGGACCCGGGCTCCCGGCGCGGCGGACTCGTCGGCCACCAGATACGCGGTGGTCAGGGCCGGGGCGACGAAGAACCCGGCACACACGACGGCGGCGGTGAGCGTGACGAGGCCCGGGGCGAGCCCGGCGACGGCCAGGGTGAGGCCGACGCCCGCCGTCAGCGCCGGCAGTCGCGTCCGGGCTCCGGCGCGCCATTCGACCGCGCCGTACAGCAGCCCGCCCACGGCGCTCCCGGCCGACAGCGCGGCGAAGATCCACGCCACGGCGTCGTCCCCGTGGCCCTGCTGCTCGGCGAAGGCCAGCACCAGCAGGTCGACGGCGCCGAGCGAGAGCCCGACGCCCGCGGCCACGACGACGGGCTGGACGAGCCCGCCCCCGATGCGCATCCGCATCCGCATCCGCATCCGATTCCGCATCTGCGTCCGCGCCCGTACGCGTGAGGCTTGTACGTCGCTGCTCCTCACCACGGGTGAGGTGACGAACGCCAGGGTGCCGATACCCACCAGCAGGCCGCTGACGGCGACCCCGGCGGCAGGGGGCGCGAACTGCACGACCACTCCCACCAGCAGCGGCCCCGAGACGAACAGTAGTTCCTCGGCGACCCCGTCCAGGCTGTACGCGCGCTGCAACAGCCGCCGGTCGGTGACGAGTTCGCCCCATACGGCCCGCATGGTGGGGCCGAGGGGCGGGGTGCAGGCGCCCGCCGCGACGGCGACCGATCCGAGTACGGCTGCGGGTACGCCGGGGCGCCAGGTCGCCGCGGCGAGTGTGCCGAGCAGGCCCGCGTACAGCGCGGCCATCGGCAGCAGTGCGCGGTGCGGGCCGTGGCGGTCGACGAGGGCCGCCCTCAGGGGTGACAGAAACACGCTCGCGGCGCCGAAGAGCGCCATGACGGTTCCTGCGACGGCGTACGAGCCGGTGGCGCGGCTCACCGCGAGCAGCACCGCCAGCGAGACCATGCCGTACGACAGCCTGCCCAGCAGGGCGGCAGTGAAGGTTCGGGTGGCGTGGGGCATGCGCAGTACCGCGGCATACGAAGGCCGCGTTGAAGACGCAGACAATGCGAAGGGTTCCTCAGAAAGAGGGCGCCGCCTGTGGCGGGCGCCCGGGCGACGGGGACGCCTGTGCTCCGCGACGACGGCGCCTACCGCGCTGCCGATCGCGGGCCGGGACGGGCCCTATGCCAAGAGGAGGAACACGCACATGAAGCTACCAGCGCCCCTCGGCCACCAACAGGCCTTTTCTCGCCCCCGCCGCCCCTACCCATTCCCGTCCCTGACTCGGGGGCTCCGCCCCCGAACCCCCGCTCCTCAAACGCCGGAGGGGCTGAAGATTTCGCGGCCCGGGCCGACACCTTCAGCCCGTCCGGCGTTTGAGGACGAGGCCGTTCAGGCCGATCCCCCACCCACCCATCTCTTAGCCCGTCCGGCGTTTGAGGACGAGCGCGGCAGCGCGATGCGGGGGTCTGGGGGCGGAGCCCCCAGGGATGGGACGGGTAGGGGCGGCGGGGGCGGGGAAAAGCCCGGGGTCAGGCCTCTGTCAGGACTCTGTCAGGCCCTCCACCAGGGAGTCCGCCGCCCGGTAGGGGTCCAGGTCGCCCGCGACGATGCGTTCGGCGAGGGCGCTGAGGCGCCGGTCACCGTGGAGGTCGGCGATCCGTTCACGCAGAGCCGTGACGGCGATCGTCTCGACCTCGCGAGAGGCCCGAGCGAGACGCCGCTCCACGAGCACCCCCCGCTCCTCCATCCACGCCCGGTGCTTCTCAAGCGCCTCGACGACCTCGTCGATCCCTTCCTCCCGCGCCGCGACCGTCTTCACGATCGGCGGCCGCCAGTCCCCGGGCCCCCGGGACTCCCCGAGCCCCAGCATGTGGTTCAGCTCACGGGCGGTGGCGTCCGCCCCGTCCCGGTCGGCCTTGTTGACGACGTACACGTCACCGATCTCCAGGATCCCCGCCTTGGCGGCCTGGATGCCGTCGCCCATGCCGGGAGCCAGCAGCACCACACTCGTGTCGGCCTGCGAGGCGATCTCGACCTCGGACTGGCCGACCCCCACGGTCTCCACGAGGACCACGTCGCACCCCGCCGCGTCCAGCACCCGGATCGCCTGCGGGGCGGCCCAGGCGAGCCCGCCGAGGTGCCCCCGCGTCGCCATGGAGCGGATGTAGACACCGGGGTCGGACGCGTGGTCCGACATCCGCACCCGGTCCCCCAGGAGCGCGCCGCCCGAGAAGGGCGACGACGGGTCCACGGCCAGCACCCCGACCCGCCTGCCCAGTCGCCGGTAGGCCGTCACGAGCGCCGACGTGCACGTCGACTTGCCGACACCGGGCGAGCCCGTGAGCCCCACGACGTACGCGTTGCCCGCGAGCGGCGCCAGTGCGGCCATGACCTCGCGGAGCTGCGGGGACGCCCCCTCCACCAGGGAGATCAGCCGGGCCACGGCCCGTGGCCGGCCTTCCCTGGCCTGGGTCACCAGCGAGGCGACGTCCTGCATCACAGCTCCGTTCACGAAACGAGAAAACGCGTCAGGCCCTGGGTACCCGCACGATCAGTGCATCACCCTGCCCGCCGCCACCGCACAGCGCCGCCGCGCCCACTCCGCCGCCCCGCCGCTTCAGTTCGAGGGCGAGGTGCAGTACGAGCCGGGCGCCGGACATGCCGATCGGGTGACCGAGGGCGATGGCGCCGCCGTTGACGTTCACCTTTTCCGTGGACACCCCGAGGTCCTTCATTGACTGGACCGCGACGGCGGCGAAGGCTTCGTTGATCTCGATCAGGTCAAGATCCTCGACGCCGATGCCCTCCTTCTTGAGCGCGTGCTGGATCGCGTTCGACGGCTGCGACTGCAAAGAGTTGTCGGGTCCCGCGACGTTTCCGTGGGCGCCGATCTCCGCGATCCACTCCAGTCCGAGCTCCAGCGCCTTGGCCTTGCTCATGACGACGACGGCGGCCGCCCCGTCGGAGATCTGCGAGGCCGAGCCAGCCGTGATGGTGCCGTCCTTGGTGAACGCCGGCCGCAGCCTGCCCAGCGATTCGGCGGTCGTCTCGCCGCGGATGCCCTCGTCCTTGCTGAAGACGACGGGCTCGCCTTTGCGCTGCGGAATCTCCACCGGAGTGATCTCGGCCTCGAAGAGGCCGTTCTTCTGCGCGGCGGCGGCCCGCTGGTGCGAGAGAGCCGAGAAGTCGTCCTGCTCGGGCCGCAGGATGCCCAGGCGTGTGTTGTGCTTCTCGGTCGACTCGCCCATGGCGATGTTCTCGAAGGCGTCGGTCAGCCCGTCGTACGCCATGGCGTCGAGCATCTCGATCGCGCCGTACTTGTAGCCCTCCCGGGACTTCGGCAGCAGGTGGGGAGCGTTGGTCATCGACTCCTGGCCGCCCGCCACGATCACGTCGAACTCGCCGGCGCGGATCAGCTGGTCGGCGAGCGCGACGGCGTCGAGGCCCGAGAGACAGACCTTGTTGATCGTGAGCGCCGGGACGCTCATCGGGATGCCCGCCTTGACCGCGGCCTGGCGTGCCGGGATCTGCCCTGCCCCGGCCTGGAGCACCTGGCCCATGATCACGTACTGCACCTGGTCGCCGCCGATGCCCGCACGGTCGAGGGCGGCCTTGATCGCGAAACCACCGAGGTCGGCTCCGGAGAAGGACTTCAGAGAGCCCAGCAGCCGTCCCATCGGGGTGCGGGCACCCGCGACGATGACGGAGGTGGTGCTGTTCGTTCCAGACATGAGGAGCGATCCCCTTCCAGCTTGCACAGCTGAGGAGTGAACGAGGGTTTACTCAAAATGTACTGAGCGGTACGTCCCCCGTCATCCGGCGCGGTGTGTGATCGCGCGCACGTTGCGTAACCGCCTCAGGAGCGCTGCACTGACACCATGCTGACGCGAATCGACCACATCGGGATCGCCTGTTTCGACCTCGACAGGACTGTCGAGTTCTACCGTGCCACGTACGGCTTCGAGGTCTTCCACACCGAGGTCAACGAGGAGCAGGGCGTGCGCGAGGCCATGCTCAAGATCAATGAGACGTCCGACGGTGGCGCCTCCTATCTCCAGCTCCTGGAACCCACCCGCGAGGACTCCGCCGTCGGGAAGTGGCTGGCCAAGAACGGTGAGGGCGTGCACCACATCGCTTTCGGTACGGCGGATGTGGACGCGGACGCGGCCGCCATCGGCGACAAGGGCGTACGCGTGCTGTACGACGAGCCGCGCAGGGGTTCGATGGGGTCGCGCATCACCTTTCTGCACCCAAAGGATTGCCATGGCGTCCTGACAGAACTGGTCACATCGGCGCCTGTTGAGTCACCTGAGCACTGACCCGCGTACATAAGGGCCGGTAGGGTTGGGGACGGCCGCCGCTTCTACGGGGCGGTCCGGGTCCTCATCGTCAGGATCCGAGGGCCGGGGTCCAGGTTTCGGGGGCGAGTGGCGGAGCAGCAGCGTGTGCTCCGCCGTTGATCTGACACCATTCCCCGGGGGCCCCGTTCGGCGGATGGACGGTGCTCGTTTGGAGAGACTTGCGACCAGGGGACGGATGGGACCGCGCAGTGCGGGGCTACGAACGCCAGGAGCGAGAGCCGGCGGCTGACGTCGACCACCTCTCTCGGTTCGAGGCCGAGATGGAGCGGCTGAAGACCGAGCGGGAGAAGGCCGTCCAGCACGCCGAGGACCTCGGCTATCAGGTCGAGGTGCTGCGCGCCAAGCTGCACGAGGCGCGCCGCAGTCTGGCGACCCGGCCTGCCTACGACAGCGCCGACATCGGCTATCAGGCCGAGCAGATGCTCCGTAATGCGCAGATCCAGGCCGACCAGCTGCGCCAGGACGCCGAGCGGGAGCTGAGTCAGGCCCGCGCGCAGACGCAGCGGATCCTCCAGGAGCACGCCGAGCAGGCCGCCCGTCTCCAGGCGGAGCTGCACCAGGAGGCGGTCACCCGTCGCCAGCAGCTCGACCAGGAGCTCTCGGAGCGCCGGCAGAGCGTCGAGTCACACGTCAACGAGAACGTGGCGTGGGCCGAGCAGCTGCGCGCCCGCAGCGAGCAGCAGGCCCGCCGGCTGGTCGACGAGTCCCGTGGCGAGGCCGAGCAGGCCCTGGCCGCCGCCCGCGCGGAGGCCGAGCGGGTCACCGCGGAGGCCCGTCAGCGGCTGCAGAGCGACGCGGAGCAGGCGCGCGCGGAGGCCGAGGCGCTGCTGCGCCGGGCCCGCACCGACGCCGAGCGGCTGCTGAACGCGGCGTCGACGCAGGCCCAGGAGGCCACCGACCACGCCGAGCAGCTGCGCAGTTCGACCGCCACCGAGTCGGACAGCGCGCGCCGTCAGGCCGGCGAGCTGAGCCGGGCCGCCGAGCAGCGCATCAGCGAGGCCGAGGCGGCGCTGCGCGAGGCGCGGGCCGAGGCGGAGAAGGTCCTCGCCGAGGCGAAGGAGGCCGCGGCCAAGGCGCTCGCCGGCGCGGAGTCGGCGAACGAGCAGCGCACGCGTACGGCGAAGGAGCAGGTCGCCCGGCTGGTCAGCGAGGCCACCAAGGAGGCCGAGGCCACCAAGGCCGAGGCCGAGCAGGTCGTCGCGGACGCCAAGACCGCCGCCGAGAAGATCGTCGCGGAGGCCGAGGAGAACGCGCGCAGTCTCACCGCCGAGGAGACCGCCTCCCAGCTCGCCAAGGCGGCCCGTACGGCCGAGGACGTCCTGAACAAGGCGTCCGAGGAAGCCAAGTCGACCACCAAGGCCGCCTCCGAGGAGGCCGAGCGGATCCGCGCCGGTGCCGAGGCCGAGGCGGACCGGCTGCGTGCCGAGGCGCACGACATCGCCGAGCAGCTCAAGGGCACGGCGAAGGACGACACCAAGGAGTACCGCGCCAAGACGGTCGAGCTGCAGGAGGAGGCGCGCAGGCTGCGCGGCGACGCCGAGCAGCTGCGCGCGGACGCCAACGCCGAGGGCGAGCGGATCCGTTCCGAGGCCCGGCGCGAGGCCGTCCAGCAGATCGAGGAGGCGGCCAAGACCGCCGAGGAGCTGCTCGCCAAGGCGAAGGCCGACGCGGACGACCAGCGGTCGAACGCGACGACGGAGAGCCAGCGGGTCCGCACCGAGGCCATCGAGCGCGCCACGACGCTGCGCCGGCAGGCCGAGGAGACCCTGGAGCGCACCCGCGCGGAGGCCGAGCGGCACCGGGCGGAGGCCGTCGAGCGGGCCGAGGCCATCACCGCGGAGGCCGAGCGTGCCGCACGCGAACTGCACGAGGACACCGAGCGGGCCATAGCGGCCCGCCAGGCCGAGGCCGCCGAGGGGCTGACCCGGCTGCACACGGAGGCCGAGGAGCGCCTCGCCTCCGCCGAGCAGGCGCTGACCGACGCGCGCGCCGAGGGCGAGCGGATCCGCCGTGAGGCCGCCGAGGAGATCGACCGGCTGCGCGGCGAGGCCGCCGAGCGGATCCGTACGCTCCAGGCACAGGCCGAGGCGGAGGCCGAGCGGCTGCGCGACGAGGCCGCCTCCGACGCGTCCGCTTCGCGTGCCGAGGGCGAGACCATCGCCGTACGGCTGCGTTCGGAGGCCGCGGCGGAGGCCGAGCGGCTCAAGTCGGAGGCACAGGACACCGCGGACCGCGTACGGACGGAGGCGCAGGCCGCCGCCGAGCGGCTCGCCACGGAGGCCGCCGAGGCGCTGTCCGCCGCCCAGGAGGAGGCCGCCAGGCGCCGCCGCGAGGCCGAGGAGCTCCTCGGCGCCGCCCGGCAGGAGGCCGACCAGGAGCGGGAGCGGGCTCGCGAGCAGAGCGAGGAGCTGCTGGCCTCGGCGCGCAACCGCGTGGAGGAGGCCCAGACCGAGGCCGTACGGCTGGTCGAGGAGGCGGACCGCCGGGCGACCGAGATGGTGTCGGCCGCCGAGCAGACCGCGCAGCAGGTCCGGGACTCCGTCGCCGGGCTGCACGAGCAGGCCCAGGAGGAGATCACGGGCCTGCGCAGCGCCGCCGAGCACGCGGCGGAGCGCACCCGCACCGAAGCACAGCAGGAGGCCGACCGGGTCCGCGCCGACGCGTACGCGGAGCGGGAGCGGGCCGCCGAGGACGGCAACCGCGTCCGGCGCGAGGCCCACGAGGAGGCGGAGGCCGCCAAGTCCCTTGCGGAGCGCACGGTTTCGGAGGCGATCACCGAGTCCGAGCGGCTGCGCTCGGACGCCTCGGAGTTCGTCCAGCGGGCCCGTACGGAGGCGTCGGACACCGTCGCGTCGGCCGAGCAGGACGCCTCACGGGCCCGGGCCGAGGCCCGCGAGGACGCCAACCGCATCCGGTCGGACGCGGCGACGCAGGCCGACACCCTCATCACCGAGGTGACGTCGGAGGCGGAGCGGCTCACGGCGGAGACCAACGCGGAGGCGGAGCGGGTCCGTTCCGAGTCCGTGGCGAAGGCGGGGAAGCTGATCTCGGACGCGACGGGCGACGCGGAGCGGCTGCGCGCCGAGGCCGCCGAGACGGTCGGTTCCGCGCAGCAGCACGCAGAGCGGATCAGGTCGGAGGCGGAGCGCGTCAGGAACGAGGCGGCCGCCGAGGCCGACCGGCTCATGTCGAACGCACGCGACGAGGCCGACGACACCCTGGACAAGGCGCGCAAGGAGGCCAACAAGCGGCGCTCCGAGGCGGCCGAGCAGGTCGACACGCTGATCACGGAGACGGCCGCCGAGGCCGACAAGCTGATCACGGAGGCCCAGCAGACGGCGCACAAGACCACCGCGGACGCCGAGAGTCATGCCGACACGATGGTCGGCGCCGCCCGCAACGAGGCGGAGCGGCTGGTCTCCGAGGCGACCGTCGAGGGCAACTCGCTGGTGGAGCGGGCTCGGACGGACGCGGACGAGCTGCTGGTCGGTGCGCGCCGGGACGCGACCGCCATAAGAGAGCGGGCGGAGGAGCTTCGTGACCGGATCACCGGCGAGATCGAGGATCTGCACGACCGGGCGCGCCGGGAGTCCGCGGAGACGATGAAGGCGGCGGGCGACCGCTGCGACGCGCTCATCAAGGCCGCCGAGGACCAGCTGAGGGAAGCCGAGGCGAAGGCCAAGGACCTGGTGTCGGAGGCCAACTCCGAGGCGGGCAAGGTCCGGATCGCCGCCGTGAAGAAGGCGGAGGGGCTTCTCAAGGAGGCCGAGCAGAAGAAGGCCGCGCTCATCTCCGAGGCCGAGGCGATCAGATCCGAGGCGGTGCGCGAGGCGCGGGCCGCGGTCGAGGAGGGCAAGCGCGAGCTGGAGGTGCTGGTCCGGCGCCGCGAGGACATCAATGCCGAGATCTCCCGTGTCCAGGACGTCCTTGAGGCGTTGGAGTCGTTTGAGGCCCCGTCGAGTGGCAAGGACGGTGGCGTCAAGGCTGCCGCTGCGGCCGGTGCGACTCGTTCGGGTGGCAAGCCGTCGGAGGGCTAGCCAAATGGCCAACTTCCGTGCTTGCCAGAGGCCTTCGGCATCGTCTCTGGCAAGCGGTCCGGCAGTTAGCCACCAAAAAGGGTGTCATTCTCCATATCAATCGGGCTACTGCTCGATGACACACCGTCTTGACCCCTAGGATTCCACCTATCACCTCACCGGTCTCATTCGACAGGAACCCCATGAGCGACACTTCCCCCTACGGCTTCGAGCTTGTGCGGCGTGGGTACGACCGCGCTCAGGTGGACGAACGCATCTCGAAGCTCGTCTCCGACCGTGACAGCGCTCTGGCCCGTATCACTGCTCTGGAAAAGCGCATCGAGGAGCTCCATCTCGAAACGCAGAACGCCCAGGCCCAGGTCAGCGACGCAGAGCCGTCGTACGCGGGTCTCGGCGCGCGCGTCGAGAAGATCCTCCGCCTCGCCGAGGAGGAGGCGAAGGACCTGCGCGAAGAGGCCCGTCGCGCGGCGGAACAGCACCGTGAGCTCGCCGAGTCGGCGGCTCAGCAGGTGCGTAACGACGCAGAATCGTTCGCTGCGGACCGCAAGGCCAAGGCGGAGGACGAGGGCGTCCGGATCGTCGAGAAGGCCAAGTCCGACGCTTCTCAGCTGCGTACCGAGGCTCAGAAGGACGCGCAGTCCAAGCGTGAGGAGGCGGACGCCCTCTTCGAGGAGACCCGTGCGAAGGCTGCTCAGGCCGCCGCCGACTTCGAGACGAACCTCGCCAAGCGCCGCGAACAGTCCGAGCGTGACCTGGCCTCGCGTCAGGCCAAGGCGGAGAAGCGTCTCGCGGAGATCGAGCACCGCGCGGAGCAGCTCCGCCTGGAGGCCGAGAAGCTGCGTACGGACGCGGAGCGTCGCGCCCGTCAGACGGTGGAGACGGCTCAGCGCCAGGCCGAGGACATCGTGGCCGACGCGAACGCCAAGGCGGACCGGATCCGTTCGGAATCCGAGCGCGAGCTGGCGGCTCTCACGAACCGTCGCGACTCGATCAACGCTCAGCTGACGAACGTCCGCGAGATGCTCGCGACGCTGACCGGTGCGGCTGTGGCTGCCGCCGGTTCGCCGGCCGAGGACGAGCCGATCTCTCGTGGGGTTCCGGCGCAGCAGTCCCGGTAAGTACGGGTCGTCCACGTACGGGTCGTCGGGATCTGCGGGTCCGTTTGGACTGGTCGCGCAGTTCCCCGCGCCCCTTCGGGGCACACCTCGAAGCCCCCTGCCTTTGAGTGGCAGGGGGCTTTGTCGCGTTTTAGCGTGGGTCCATGATCGAGCTCGAAGGGCTTACCAAGCGGTACGGCGAAAAAATGGCGGTGAACCATCTGACGTTCACCGTGCGGCCTGGGATCGTGACCGGATTTCTGGGGCCGAACGGGGCCGGAAAGTCCACGACGATGCGAATGCTGCTCGGGCTCGACCGGCCGACCGCGGGTGATGTGCGGATCGACGGACAGCACTACGACCGTCTCAAGGATCCGCTGAAGTACATCGGGGCCCTGCTCGACGCCAAGGCGATGCACGGCGGCCGCAGCGCCTTCAACCACCTCCTGTGCCTCGCGCAGAGCAACGGGATTCCGAGGGCGCGGGTGCACGAGGTCCTCGACACGGTGGGCCTCACGGCGGTGGCGAAGAAGAAGGCGAAGGGCTTCTCGCTCGGTATGGGGCAGCGGCTCGGTATCGCGGGCGCGCTGCTCGGCGACCCGCGGATCCTGATGTTCGACGAGCCGGTCAACGGGCTCGACCCCGAGGGCATCCACTGGATCCGCAACCTGATGAAGTCCCTGGCCACCCAGGGCCGTACGGTCTTCGTCTCCTCGCATCTGATGAGCGAGATGGCGCTGACCGCCGACCACCTCGTCGTGATCGGCCAGGGCCGGCTGCTCGCCGACACCTCCATGGCCGACTTCATCCGGCAGAACTCACGGTCGTACGTGCGGATCAGGTCGCCCCAGCGGGAGCGGCTGCTCGACGTGCTGCACGGGGCCGGGATCACCGTCGTCGAGTCCGGCGGCGAGGCACTCGAAGTGGACGGCGCGAAGTCGGAGCACATCGGGGAGCTCGCGGCTCAGCACCAGCTCGTGCTGCATGAGCTGAGCCCCCAACAGGCATCGCTGGAAGAGGCGTTCATGCAGCTGACGGCTGAGTCGGTGGAGTACCACGCGCACGCGGACCCGGGACTCGCCGGCATCGTGCCCGACGTTCCGCCTGCCGGGCAGCAGCAGGCACCCCAGTGGGGCAACGACTGGAAGAAGGGCTGAACACATGGCCGCGACCCAGGTCGTCCGGTCCGAGTGGACCAAGATCCGGTCGGTGGCGTCCACGGTGTGGACGCTCAGTCTCGCCGCGGTGGTCACCGTCGCGCTCGGCGTGCTGATCTCGCTGCTGTCCAAGAACGAGTTCGACGACATGAGCACGAAGGACCAACTCTCCTTCGACCCGACGTTCATCAGCTTCGCGGGGATGAGCCTCGGTCAGCTGGCGATGATCGTGTTCGGCGTGCTGGTGGTCTCCAACGAGTACAGCACCGGCATGATCCGCACCTCGCTCGCCGCGGTACCGCAGCGCGGCACGTTCCTCTTCAGCAAGATCGCGGTGGCGACCGGACTCGCCTTCCTCGTCGCCCTCGCCACCAGTTTCGTCGCCTTCTTCCTCGGCCAGGCGATGCTGGGCTCGCACCGGGCGTCGATCGGCGACCCGGGTGTGCTGCGCGCGGTCATCGGCGGCGGCCTCTACATGACCCTCATCGCCCTCTTCTCGATGGGCGTCGCCACGATGCTGCGCAGCCCGATGCTCTCCCTCGGCATCCTGATGCCCTTCTTCTTCCTGATCTCCGCCATCCTCGGCAACGTCGACGCCACCAAGAAGGTCGGCCAGTACCTCCCGGACCAGGCGGGCAGCAAAATCATGCAGGTCGTCACCCCGGTCGACGACGACGTGCCGTACGGCCCCTGGGGCGGCCTGGGAATCATGGTCCTGTGGGTCGTGGTGGCGGTGGCGGGCGGATACGTGCTGCTGAAGAAGAGGGACGCCTAGGGTTCACGATTTTGCTCAGCTTTGGGGGGAACCGTCAGCGCCCGGCTATCCTCCTAAGCCTTACGGGGGCGTGCGCCCCGACGTCCTGAACCTTTCGATGGGTGCGGAGAATGATCGAGGCAGTCGGCCTGACGAAGCGCTACGGCGACAAGACAGCCGTGTACAACCTTTCCTTCCAGGTAAGGCCGGGTTCCGTCACCGGCTTCCTCGGGCCCAACGGGTCGGGCAAGTCGACGACCATGCGCATGATCCTCGGGCTCGACAACCCCAGCTCCGGTCAGGTCACGATCGGCGGCTACCCCTACCGCAAGCTGCCCAACGCCCCCCGCCAGGTCGGCGCGCTCCTCGACGCCAAGGCCGTGCACGGTGGCCGGCACGCCCGCAACCACCTCCTGTGCCTCGCCCAGCTGTCCGGCATCCCGGCCCGCCGCGTGGACGAGGTGCTGGGCGTCGTCGGCCTCCAGGACGTGGCGAAGAAGCGCTCCAAGGGCTTCTCGCTCGGCATGGGCCAGCGGCTCGGCATCGCCGCCGCGCTCCTCGGCGACCCCCAGGTGCTGCTCTTCGACGAGCCGGTCAACGGCCTCGACCCCGAGGGCATCCTCTGGGTGCGGAACCTGATGAAGTCGCTGGCCGCGGAGGGCCGGACCGTCTTCGTCTCCTCCCACCTCATGAGCGAGATGGCACTCACCGCCGACCACCTCATCGTGATCGGCCGCGGTCAGCTGCTCGCCGACATGAGCGTCCGCGACTTCATCTCGCACAACTCCGCCGACTTCGCGCGCGTACGCACGCCCGACACCGAGCCCCAGCAGCGCGAGAAGCTGACGGCGGCGCTGACCGAAGCGGGCGGCCAGGTGCTGCCCGAGCAGGACGGCGCTCTGCGTGTCATGGGCCTGCCGCTCCCCCGCATCAGCGAACTCGCGCACAGCTCCGACGTACGCCTGTGGGAGCTCTCCCCGCACCAGGCCTCGCTGGAGGAGGCGTACATGCGGATGACGCAGGGTTCCGTCGACTACCGCTCCACCGTCGACCAGCGCGCGGGCCTGCAGCAGGAGCTCCCGCCGGGCGCGATGCCGCCGCCGCAGATGCCGGTGCCGGGGCAGGGCCAGCCGGGCTGGTACGCCCCGCCGCCGCCCCAGCAGGGCGGTCAGCCGTTCGCGATGCCGCAGGCGCAGGCGCAGCCGCCCGTCGGGGTGCCCCCGGGCCCGTACGGCGCTCCGGCCGCGCCCGGAGCCGGAGAGCCCAACCCCTACGCCCAGCCCGCCGGCACCACGCCCGCGGCCGCCGCTCCCGCACAGCCCGCCCCCGCGCAGCCCTCCTCCGCCGCGCCCGACCTGACCAAGCCCGAGGACGCCCGATGAGCACGCCCCAGCACCAGATGCAGCAGCAGGCCGCCCCTGCCCCGAACTGGCAGGGCGCGCCCGGGACTTCGTACACCTCGCCGATTCCGATCACGCGCACGCACCTCGGTCACGCGCTCGCCTCAGAGTGGACGAAGATCAAGTCGGTGCGCTCCACGATGTGGACGCTCGGTGTCTTCGTGCTGCTGGTCGTCGGCATCGGCTTCCTGGTCGCCGCCCAGACCACCAACGAGGACTTCACTGACGTCCCGTACACGATCCCCGCCTTCTTCGGCCTGATCCTCGGCCAGATCTGCCTGATCACGCTGGGCGTGCTGGTGGTCTCGTCGGAGTACGGCACGGGCATGATCCGTACGACGTTCACGGCGTCGCCCCAGCGCTACCGGGTGCTCACGGCCAAGCTGATGATCTTCTTCGTCGTCGCGTTCGTCGTGTCGGCCCTCTCCATCGGCGTGGTCGGCCTGATCACGTCGGGCATGCACGGCGGGGCGTCGGACAACGAGTGGGGCGGGACCGTCCTGATGGGCGCGCTGTACGTGTCGCTGCTCGGCGTGCTCGCGCTCGCGGTGGGCTCGATGCTGCGGCACTCCGCCGGCGCGATCACCACGATGCTCGGCGTGGTGCTGGTGCCCGCGATCCTGCCCGCGTTCCTGCTGATGTCCGAGAGCATGCGCACGATCGGCGAGAAGATGATGGAGTACAACGCTCCGAACGCGCTCGCCCGGATCTTCCAGCTCGACTCCGAGAACGGGAACGGCAGTTCCCAGCTCGCCCTCCTCGCGGGTGTCACCGCGGCGGCGATCGCCGGTGCCTACGCGCTGCTGGAGAAGCGGGATGTCTAGGACATAGCCGACGTACGCAAAATCGTTCGAAGGTCTAGAACCTCGGGGCGTTCCGGGACCGCTGCACCCGCGTGGTGCGGCGGTCCTTCGCGTTCCAGCACGACCTGTGCCAGTGCCGCCGCTCGTCCACACCGGAGTGCTCGGGCCAGGCCACCACGTGCGGGACGCCGGAGGGAATCTGCTGGTCGCAGCCGGGACAGCGATACGTCTTGCCCTGGGCACTCGCGCCCGCCACGTGCCGCACGCTCCACGCCTCGCCCCGCCAGCTCTCCGTCGACTGCCAGCCGCCGTAACGGTCGGACGGGTCCGAACCGTCCGGGGACTGGCTCCGGCCGGAGTCACCGGCACCCTTGGGACGGTTGCGACGCGGGGACACAGGACACCTCACGGAGCTATACAGGGAGCACGGGCTGTGTCCAGCCTACGCGGAGCACCCAGGGGTACGCGTACGTCACCAACCCCCACAGATCCCCCGCACGGCCGGCTCATTCTGCAGACAATCCGCCAATCTCCCCGCCAAGCCGTGTCCTTGGCACGTGTCAGACGGTTATGCGAGGTGGGGGAGCCGCGTCGGCACAAGGAGGCAGGAGTGCGATGCGCGTAGGAAGTTTTGTACTGGCGGCCCAGTTCCCGGGCCAGGGCCAGGGGGAGGCACTGCACCGCGCGGTGCGGTCCGCCGAGGTCGCCGAGGAGGCGGGGCTCGACGCCGTATGGCTGGCCGAGCACCACTTCGTGCCGTACGGGACGTGCCCGTCGGCCATCACGCTCGCCGCGTTACTGCTCGGCCGCACCCGTCGGATCCGCGTCGGCACGGCGGTCAGCGTGCTGCCCACCGTGCACCCCGTGGCGCTCGGCGAGCAGGCCGCGCTGCTGCACGTGACGTCCGGCGGGCGCTTCTCGCTCGGGCTGGGGCGCGGCGGACCGTGGGTGGACCTGGAGGTCTTCGGGACGGGCCTCGACGCGTACGAGAAGGGGTTCCCGGAATCACTCGATCTGCTGGTGCGGTGGCTGCGTGAGCCGTCCGTCGCGGGCGGTTCGGAGCGTTTCGGTTTCCGTGAAGTCCCTGTCGTGCCAAGGCCGTCGGAGGCCCTGACGGGCGGCGAGAGCCCCGAGGTCGTCGTCGCCTGCACCTCACCGGCGAGCGTCCGGCTGGCCGCCGAGCGCGGGCTGCCGATGCTCCTCGGGATGCATGTCGGGGACGAGGAGAAGGCGGAGATGGTCGCGCTCTGGCGCACACACGCGCGCGACGCGGGGTACTCGCCGGACGAGATCGCGGACGCGGCCCATGTCTCGGCCGGTATCGCCCAGGTCGCGGACCGGCGCACGGACGCGGTCGAGATGCTCCTGAAGGCCATGCCGGGCTGGCTGAAGCAGGGTCTCGACGCGCATGTGACCGTGGACGGCCGGGCGCGCTCCATGCGGGATCCGGTGGCCTACACCGAACTGCTCTGCGGTCTGCACCCGGTGGGCACGCCCCGCCTGTGCGCCGACCGCCTCGCGGCGACGTCCGAGCGCACGGGGATCACGCGCTTCGCGCTTCTCACGGAGGGCTCGGGCGACCTGGCGGCGACCGAGGAGAACGTACGGCGGCTGGGGGACGAGGTGCTGCCGCGGCTGCGGTGAGCGGGGCCCCACCCGGGCCGAGCCGAAGAAAACCGCGTCCCGGCCGAGCCGGGATGCGACCGGGTCGAGCCTGGAGGCGTCCGAGCGGAACCGGGGCGCGACCGGGCCGAGCCGACGTGCGACCGGGCCGAACTGCGGTACGCCCGGACGGAATCGGAGCGGTTCCGGATCGAACCGGAGTGGGTCCGGGCCGAACCGGGGTGCGACCGCACGGAATCGGAGCGGTTCCGGATCGAACCGGAGTGGGTCCGGGCCGAACCGGGGTGCGACCGCACGGAATCGGAGCGGTTCCGGATCGAACCGGGGTGCGACCGCACGGAATCGGAGCGGTTCCGGGCCGAACCGGCGTGGGTCCGGGCCGAGCCCGAGTGCGTCCGGGCCGGACTGGCGTACGCCTGACGGGGGTTGGGCCGCGTTCGGTCGCAACGGGCCCGTATCCGACCGGAACAGATCCCTGTCCGGGCCGGACGGACGCCTGTCCGGGCCCAACCGGTGTGCGCCGCGGGGAGCTTGCCGCCCCAGTACAAAAGCACCTCCCGCGTACGGAGCGGCAAGCCGTGCGGCATCACCGCCTCAGCAGTCCCGGAACTCCGGCGACTGGTTCAGCAGCTGACTGCGCACCGAGGTGAAACGGGTCAAGGTGTCGTCCACCGAGCCGTCCAGCGGGAACACCGCCACACGGTGGCAGTTCTGGAAGGCCAGGCGCACCCCGAAGTGCCGCTGCAGCGCACCGCGTATCGCGTCACTCGCGAGCGCACGCAGCAGCTGGCCGCGCGCCTGCTCGTCCGGCGGAGGCGTCTGGTTGTCGGCGAAGTTGCCGCCGTCCACCTTCAGCTGAGCCACCAGGGAGCTGATCATCTCCCATGCGTAGGGCAGGGAAATCCGGACGCAGTCGACGAATTCCGCTTCGTCGACCTCGCCTCGCTCGGCCTTTTCGAGTAGGGCCGGTGAGACGTCCAGCGACATGGGTTCTCCTCTCGCACCCCCTCGGCAGAGGGGGTTGACGGACAGGGAAGGAGACCGCGACGCCGAACACGCTGAGTACACGCGTCGCGACCTCCCGTTTACACGGTAGGCAACTGTTCGTGGCCGCACCAGGACATTGAGAAACCGAGGGAGACTCAACCTGCTCACAACCGGCCACTTTCGAACAGGGCTTATCCGGGGAAACAGGGGCGACAGGAATGGCTCCGGTCAAGCGGGCCCATGGGCGGATCGCGCCGACCCGTGCCGGTCGAGTAGCGTTGCGGACCATGCGTCTCGTCATTGCCCGCTGCTCCGTCGACTACGCGGGCCGGCTCACCGCCCATCTCCCGTCGGCCCCCCGTCTGATCCTTGTGAAGGCCGACGGCAGTGTCTCGATCCATGCGGACGACCGGGCCTACAAGCCCCTCAACTGGATGTCGCCGCCCTGCACTCTGAAGGAGGGTTCGGGGGACGACGAGGGTGTCTGGACCGTCATCAACAAGGCGGGCGAGAAGCTCATCATCACGATGGAGGAGATCCTCCACGACTCCTCGCACGAACTCGGCGTGGACCCCGGCCTGATCAAGGACGGCGTGGAGGCGCACCTCCAGGAACTCCTCGCCGACCGCATCGACACCCTCGGCGAGGGCTACTCGCTGATCCGCCGCGAGTACATGACGGCCATCGGCCCGGTCGACATCCTGTGCCGTGACGGCGAGGGCCGGACCGTCGCCGTGGAGATCAAGCGGCGCGGCGAGATCGACGGCGTGGAGCAACTCACGCGCTATCTGGAGCTGTTGAACCGCGACCCGCACCTCGCGCCGGTCCGCGGCATCTTCGCGGCCCAGGAGATCAAGCCCCAGGCCCGCGTCCTCGCCACCGACCGGGGCATCGGCTGCGCGGTCCTCGACTACAACGCGCTGCGCGGCATCGAGGACGACAAGCTGCGGCTGTTCTGACGGCCACGGGGTTCTCTCATACGCCGTGTTCGTACGGCATGACGGTGGGCCGGGTCCTGTGTGGAGGACCCGGCCCACTGTCATGCGGTGCCCGTATGCGGGTGTCGTACCCCGGGTGTCAGATCGTCGGCGAGCCGCTGTCCGCCGGGCTGCTCGCGGCGCTGCTGCTCTCGGCCGGGCTGGAGGCCGGGCCGCTGGCCGAGTCGGAGGTCTCCGGTGTGGTCGGCGGAGTCTCGCTCGGCTCACCGGTCGGATCGGTCGGTGTCGGGGTCGGAGTCGGCGTGGGTGTCGGCGTCGGGCTGGTCGGCTTCGGCGAAGTCGGCGGCCTGGTCGAGGACGGCGGCTTCGTCGTGGGCTTGTTCGTGCTCGGGTCCTTCGTCCCGGTCGGATCGTCCGAGGGCTCCGTGCTCGAAGAGGGCGCCGGGTCGTCCGAGGTCCCGATGATCCCGTCGTCACCCGGGTCGGTGGGGCGGCTCGTCGAGTCCGCGGCGCCGCTGTCCTTCTGCGGCCGGTCCGCGCCGAGTCCGTCGCCCTCGTCGCCGGCGCTGGCCGACGGGTTGGGGCCGACCCGCTCCGAGGGGATGTTGTCGTCGGGGTTGGAGGTCGCGCCGAGCGTCACCACCGTGCCGAGCACGGCCGCGAGGAGCGCGCCCGCGCCCGCCGCCGCGAGGTTGCGCCGGGTGCCGTTGACCAGGCCCTTGACGCGGCCCGGCTTCGCCGCGGAGGCGGCACCGCCGCGGGTGATCACCGTCGCGGGCTCGCCCGGCTGCTGGAGCGAGGGGACCGGAGTGAATCCGGACGGTACGCCACCGGGCGGCGACGCCGACTCCTCGTACCGTGCGTCGGGCACCTCCTCGCCCGCCGTCGAACCGATGCCGGCCGGCGGTGTGGTGCCGGTGCGGTCCGCGACCAGCGCCAGTGCGCGGCGGCCGGCGACGGTGCCGCGCTTCTCGGCGAGGGCGCCGCGCAGCCCGATGGACGCCTCCAACTCGGCGCGGGCCCGGTCGAACTGCCCGGCGCAGAGCGCAAGGATGCCCAGCTCGTGGTGGAAATAGGCCTGATCCGAGACCTCGCCGGACAGCCGGGCCGCCTCGGCGCCCGAGCGCAACGCACGCTCCCAGGCGCTCCAGTGCAGCCCCGCGGCGAACGCGGGCGCGGCCGTGCGCGCCAGCCGTACGGCGGTGGCGCTCTCCTCGTCCTCGGCCGGGCGCTCCGTGACGGGCGCCAGGACGGTCAGCGCGGCGAGCACGGCGTCCGCCTCGGCGGCGACCCGCTCCGGGGTGACCGACGGATGCCCCGCCCACCAGGCGTAGTGCTCGGCGGCGGCGCGCGCCTTCTCCTCGGCGTCGGAGGCGTACCCGACGGCCTCCAGCTGGGTCTGTACGCCGGCCGCGAGCCGGTAGTGCGAGCCGACCGGTGTGACGAGCGCGCAGCCGACGAGCTCGGCGAGCGCGGCGTCCGCGTGCGTGTCCCCCACCAGGGCGGGCAGATGCGCCTGGTGCGGCACCTCGCCGCCCAGCGCGACGGCGAAGCGCAGCGTGGCGCGCGCCGACTCGCTGAGCCGGGTGGCGAGCAGCGCGGCCGGGGCGGCGCCCTCGGCGAGCGACGGCAGCGGTACGTCGTGGCCGTCCTCGGCGTCGAAGGGCGCGTCCACGGGCGCGTCCTCGTAGTAGCCGAACTCGTCGAAGGCGTTCGGGTCGGCGCGCAGCTGGTCGCGCTGCCGCAGCAGCGCACCGGCCTGCACGAAGCGCAGCGGCAGCCCCTCGGACTCGAACCAGAGGTCGCCCGCCCAGTTCGCCTCGTCCTCGGTCAGGACGCGGCCGACGGCACGCTCCAGCAGTTCGAGACCGCCGCCGCGGCCGAGGCCGCCGAGGAAGACCTCTTCGAGGAGCGAGTCGGTCGACGGCGCGGGCACGTCGGGTGTCGCGGAGATCAGGAAGGCGCACTCGGGGGTCGCGTCGAGCAGTTCGTCGAGCGCGGTACCGCCGAACTCCACGTCGTCCAGAACGACGACCGCGCCGATCTCGTGGACGAGTGCGAGCAGTTCCTCCCGCTCCGGCCGGTGCAGCGGAGCGTCGAAGACGGCGGCGAAGAGGTCGTGCAGCAGATCGTCCGGGGTACGGCGGTGGCCGCTGAGGCGCACCACTCCGTCCGGAGCGAGGTCCGCGCAGTCGTCCGCGACGGCGTCCAGGAGCACGGTGCGGCCCGAACCGGAGGGCCCGGTGAGCCGCACGGAGCGCCCGCGCGCGAGCAGGCGCACAAGCCGCTCACGCTCCTCCTGCCGCTCCAGGAGCGGCAGTCTGGGCAGCGAGGCCCCGGGCGGTACGGGAGGTCGTGCCGAGCGGGCCAGCTCGGCCCGGTCGGCTGCGCTGAACTTCGTGGGCCGCGGCGGTCGCTCGCCCGGTGGGCAGAGCTCGATCTCGCTGCCGTCGACGGGATTGACGGTGAGCAGATGGTCGCCCGACACGAGTTGGACGGTGCGGGCCAGTGCTGGCGTGTGCTGACCGAAGTCGGACGTCAGAGGATCGCGCGGCGGGCGCTGTCGTGGCGCCGAGCCGTCGTCGTCGTGGCCGTACTCTTCGGGTCCCCGGTTCATCGGGTCCATAGGTCCAAGCCCCCCAAAAGCGTGGTGTGCCGAGCCCCTCCCGGCCTTGCTGCACACTGCGCTGTCGCTTCTGGTCCGGTGCCCGCTCACGGGTTCGTCAAGACGCGGGCAGCCGAACCCTAAACCTTCGCACAGTATCTACGAACACACGGGGTACCGCGCCGTCCGAGACGTCACAGCTTCGTGAGGATTGTTCGCGACATACGTTTCGTACGATCGCTTCCTACCCGATCTTCGCCGTTTGCGACAGTGACGCCGAGTCACATCCAGGAGCGGCACCGGGTCACGTCCAGGGGCGGCGGAGGGTCACGTCCGGGAGTGGCGCGGGGTCACACCCGGGGCAGCGACTCGACGCCGATGCCGCCCTCGATCGCCAGGATCCGGTGGAGCCGGGTGGCCACCAGCAGTCGCTGCATCTGCGGCGGGACGCCGCGCAGCACAAGCCTCCGGCCGCACCGCCCCGCCCGCCGGTGGGCCCCCATGATGACACCGAGTCCGGTGGCGTCCCAGGAGTCCAGCTCTGACAGGTCGAGCACCAGGTCGCCGACGCCGTCGTCGACTGCCGAGTGCAGGACCGTACGGGCGTCCGCCGCGCTGCGGACGTCGAGGCGGCCCCCGACGACCAGCTCGGCGTGGTCGCCCCTGATGTACATATGCGCTCCCCGAGAGTGCGTTTCGTACGCTGCGTCTTCGTCGTGTCCTGTGTTGCCAGGACTGACTGCCGTACCGGGGCAGAAGTTGCCCTCTGTAAGCGAACCGATACCGAATTCACTCCGAGGAGTGACCGGTCGAAGATCGCCGCAGAGTCAGTACGTGTATCAGTACGTGTAGAAGCCTTGCCCGCTCTTACGGCCGATGTCACCGGCGTCAACCATCCGGCGCATCAGCTCCGGCGGGGCGAACTTCTCGTCCTGGGACTCGGTGTAGATGTTGCTGGTCGCGTGCAGAAGGATGTCGACGCCCGTGAGGTCGGCGGTGGCGAGAGGACCCATCGCGTGACCGAAGCCCAGCTTGCAGGCGAGGTCGATGTCCTCGGCGGTCGCCACGCCCGACTCGTACAGCTTGGCCGCCTCGACGACGAGCGCCGAGATGAGCCGGGTGGTCACGAAGCCGGCCACGTCACGGTTGACGACGATGCAGGTCTTGCCGACCGACTCGGCGAACTCCCGCGCGGCGGCGAGCGTTTCGTCGCTCGTCTTGTAGCCGCGGACGAGCTCGCAGAGCTGCATCATCGGGACCGGCGAGAAGAAGTGGACGCCGACGACCCGCTCCGGGCGCTCGGTGGCCGCCGCGATCTTGGTGATCGGGATGGCGGAGGTGTTGGAGGCGAGTACGGTCTCGTCCTTCACCAGCTTGTCGAGCGTACGGAAGATCTCGTGCTTGACTTCCAGCTTCTCGAAGACGGCCTCGACGACGATGTCGGCGTCGGCGACCGCGTCCAGATCAGTGGTCGTGGTGATGCGCCCCAGCGCCGCCCCGGCCGCGTCGGCGTCCAGCTTCCCCTTGCTCACGAACCTGTCGTACGAGGCCTTGATGCCGTCGGTGCCACGGGTCAACGCCTCGTCGGTGACATCGCGCAGGACGACGTCCCAGCCGGCCTGTGCGGAGACCTGGGCGATACCTGAACCCATGAGTCCGGCCCCGATGACGGCGAGCTTGCGTGCCACTGTCCGACTCCCCTGCTGCGTTTTCCCGGCGGCGTTGACCATCGCGAGACAACCCGGGGTAACACGCTGTCGGGTTGCCTCTTCGGCGGACCCTAGCGGTCGTGAGGCGCTGTGTGACCGGTAAGTAACGCGCGTCACGTCTCATAGGACGGACATCACACCGAGCGGCTCATTCCGCCGCCCGTACGGCGTAGTTGAGGACCTTCTCGCTCAAAAGGTCCTCCATGCCGTCGAGCAGTGCCAGCACTTCGCGGGACACCTCGGACGGATCGCGGCACGCCATCATCTCGCGGCCGACCGTGCTCATCACCGTCTGGTGGAGCCAGCCGATCTGCCCGGCCATCAGACCCGGCGTCGGATCGTCCGGGTCCGCGCCCGTCTCCTCGCGCAGGGTCGCCTCCAGGTCGTCGTGGACCTCCTGCTGAAGGCTCCACAGCCGGGACCGGAGGGCGGGCGCGTCATGGATGACGCGCATGAAGCGGTCGTACCCCGCCATCAGTCCGACCCGGGGCGAGACCGCCTCGACCTCCTCGCGCAGCTCGCGCAGGACGGCGACGGCGGCCGACTCGCCGACGCGGCGGGCGCGCACCCAGCGCGAGAGCCGGTCGACGACGCCCTTGCTGCGGTCGAAGAAGAGGTCTTCCTTGGCCGGGAAGTAGTTGTAGACGGTGTTCACGGAGACGTCGGCCGCGTCCGCGACCTCGGCCATGGTCACCGTCACGAAGCCGTGCTCCAGGAACAGTCCGGTGGCGATGTCCGAGATGCGCTGCCTGGTCTCGCGCTTCTTCCGCTCCCTGAGCCCCTCTGCCATGGCTTCATCGTAGGCCGGACCGATGATTTCTGGACTCTCTGAAATTTTGGTGGCATTGCAAAATTTAAGTCGCTCTGTTTTTCTTGGCGCATGCCCATCATCAGCACGGCCGGCCTCGCCCGGACCTTCCAGACCAAACGCGGCCCCGTCGAGGCGGTCCGCGGCATCGATCTCACCGTCCGGGCGGGCGAGATCCTCGGCTTCCTCGGCCCGAACGGAGCGGGCAAGACGACCACGCTCCGGATGCTCACGACCCTGCTGGCCCCGACGGGCGGCGCCGCCACCGTCGCCGGCCACGACCTGGCCACCGACCCGGAGGGCGTCCGCCGCGCGTGCGGATACGTGGCGCAGTCGGGCGGGGTCGACCCCCAGATCTCCGTACGCGAGGAACTGGTCACCCAGGGACGGCTCTACCGCCTGACCAAGGATCAGGCGGTGGAGCGGGCCGAGGAGTTGGCCCGCGACCTGGACCTGACCGACCTCCTCGACCGGAAGACCTCGGCGCTCTCCGGCGGCCAGCGCCGACGTCTCGACATCGCCCTCGGCCTCACCCACCGCCCGAAGGTGCTGTTCCTCGACGAACCGACCACCGGCCTCGACCCGGCGAGCCGCGCGGACCTCTGGGACCTGGTCCGACGCCTGCGCGACGACCACGGCACGACCGTCTTCCTCACCACGCACTACCTCGACGAGGCGGACGCGCTCGCCGACCGGCTCGTGATCGTCGACCAGGGCGTCGTGGTGGCGGAGGGCACGCCGAGCGCGCTGAAGCTCCGGTACGGCGGGTCGATCGACGCGACGCTCCAGGACACGTTCCTCGCCATCACGGGCCGCGGCCCCGCACCGGCGGACGCCACCCCCGTAGCCGTCTAGTCATCAACAGTCGAGGAAGTGACCGACATGCTTGTCCAGGACACCGCGCTGATCTTCGGGCGCTACATGCGCCAGACCCTGCGCTCCAGGTTCGCGATGCTCTTCGGCGTGCTGATGCCGCTGCTGTACCTGCTCTTCTTCGGCCCGCTGCTCACCGATCTGCCGCTGGGCGGCGGTGGGAGTTCCTGGCAGGTCCTGGTCCCCGGACTGCTGCTCCAACTCGGTCTGTTCGGAGCCGCGTTCGCCGGGTTCATGATCATCGTCGAGAAGAGCCACGGGGTCGTGGAGCGGATGCGCGTCACCCCGGTCAGCCGGCTCGCGCTCCTGCTCGGCCGGGTGCTGCGCGACGCGGCGGTCTTCGTCTTCCAGGCGGTCCTGCTGGTCCTTGCCGCCCTGGTGATGGGCCTGCGCGCACCGGTCGCGGGCATCCTGATCGGCTTCGCGTTCGTCGCACTCCTGACCGTCTCGCTGGCCTCGTTGTCGTACGCGCTGGCCATGCGCCTCAGCTCGGCCCACACGTTCGGCCCGACGATCAACGCGCTGACCATGCCGTCCATGCTCCTGTCCGGCCTGATGCTCCCCATGTCACTGGCGCCCGGCTGGCTGGACGCCCTCTCGCACGTCATGCCGTTCCGCTATCTGGTGGACGCCATGCGGGACGCGTACGTCGGCTCGTACGCGACCGCCTCCATGGCGTACGGCGTCCTGGTGGCCGTCGGCCTCACGGGAATCGCCGTGACGGTGGGCACACGAGTGTTCCGGGAGGCCGGAGCGTAACTACGCTGGCCGCATGGTCAATCTGACGCGCATCTACACCAGGACCGGCGACCGGGGCACGACGAACCTGGGCGACATGAGCCGGGTCGCCAAGACCGACCCGCGGATCTCCGCGTACGCCGACGCCAACGAGGCGAACGCGGCCATCGGCACGGCGATCGCCCTCGGTGCCCTCGACGAGGAGATCGTCAAGGTCCTCACCCGCGTCCAGAACGACCTCTTCGACGTGGGCGCGGACCTCTCCACGCCGGTCGCCGAGAACCCCGAGTTTCCTCCCCTGCGGGTCGAACAGTTCTACATCGACAAGCTGGAGGCGGACTGCGACCACTTCAACGAACAACTGGAGAAGCTCCGCTCCTTCATCCTCCCCGGCGGCACCCCGGGCGCGGCCCTCCTCCACCAGGCGTGCACGGTGGTCCGGAGGGCGGAACGCTCGACATGGGCGGCCCTGGAGGTGCACGAAGAGGTGATGAACCCCCTCACGGCGACCTACCTGAACCGCCTCTCCGACCTCCTCTTCATCCTGGCAAGGGCGGCGAACAAGGAGACGGGCGACGTTCTCTGGGTTCCGGGCGGCGAACGCTGAGGACGCCTCCGGGGGCAGGGCAGCACGCCCCACCCTCACCCCCGGCGGAGCCTCACCTCTTGGTGAGGCTCCGCGGTACCTCCTCGTCCACCCCGGCCGGGGCCTTCTTGGGCCAGATCAGATACGTCAACGCGATCACCCCGTGAATCCCGGCCGCCCGCCAGGCCACATACCGCCAGCTCTCCAACGACCCCGTACGGCCCGAATCCCCGACGTACCAGATGGCGACCTGCAACAGCACGGTCGCGACCCCCGCCGCCACCACGGACCCGAGCCACACCCTGCCCTCGTGCCGGGCCCGGGCCATCCCGTACCGCGGCGGCCCGACGGGCCGGTCCGCACCCGCGAGACGATGGGCCGCATGCCCGTCGAGCCACTTCACCGTCCGGTGGCCGTGCCCCACGGTGTACCCGATGTACAGCGCGGCCAGCCCGTGCTTCCAGCTCGGCTCCGCCCCGTCCTTGAGGTCCAGCGCGGTGACGACCAGCAGCACGACCTCCAGCAGCGGCTCGCACAACAGCAGGGCCAGGCCCGTACGAGGCATCTTGAGCAGGTAGCGGAAGGCGAGGCCCGCAGCCAGCAGCACCCAGAAGCCGACCTCGCATACGACGATCAGCGTGACGATCACGACTCGCTCCTCTCGGTCACCCTTCCAGGCTCCCGGCGCCCCGCGCCCCGATCGTCGTCACCAGTGACGAAACGGCACTGCATCCTTCGATGTAGCCAAGGACCGTCCCCGGGGGATCAGGCGTCGGCAGCGCACTCCGTGTTGGATGGAGTCATGGCCGCACGACTCCCCCGCCCCCACCGAGACGACGTGCGGATCGCGGCCGCGGGACTGCTCGGCGGGCTGTTCCTGTACGCGGTCGGTCTTGGCACCCGGCCGGCCGGCGAGCCGATCGTCCTGTGGTCCGACAGCCGGGCACTGCTGATCCCGCTGGTCGTGATGACGGGCTGCGAGCTGCTGCGCCGGACCATGCCGCGCACGGCCCTGCTCGTCGGCACGGTCGCGGTGGTCGCGGACCTGTTCACGCGGGGCAGCCTGGCCACCCTCGTGATGTTCACCGACCTCGTGTACGCGGCGGTGCTGTACGGGCCGCCCGCCTCCGCCCGGCGCATCCCGTGGATCACCGGGCTGCTCACGGTGGCCGGAACGATCGCGCCCGTCGCGATCTGGCGTCAGCCGGAGGCCCTGCTCATCGGCGTCGGCGTCGGCGTGGTGGCGCTGGCGCCCGCCGCCACCGGCTGGATCGTCCGCGACCACCGCGACGCAGCCGAAGCCGCAAGACTCCGCGCCGAACAGACCGCCCTGCTCGCCGAGATGGACCGCACTCAGGCCGTCACCGCCGAACGCGCCCGCATGGCACGGGAGTTGCACGACATGGTCGCCAACCACCTCTCCGCGATCGCCATCCACTCCACGGCCGCGCTCTCGCTCGACGACCCCGACACCTCGAAGCAGGCCCTCGGCGTCATCCGCGAGAACAGCGTCGAGGGCCTCGCCGAGATGCGCCGTCTCATCGGCATCCTGCGCGACAGCAGCGGCGACACGGAGGCGGTCGCCGCGCCCACCCTCGACGGACTCGGCGCACTGGTGGACCAGGCCCGCGCCAACGGCCTCGACGTGGACCTGGACTGCACACACACGGCGCTCCCCGCCCCGGTCGAACTGGCCGCCTACCGCATCGTGCAGGAGTGCCTGACCAACGCCCTCAAGCACGCCTCCCCCGGCCGCGTCACCGTCACCCTCGCCCAGCGCGACCACTCCCTCGACGTGCGGGTGACCAGCCCGTACGGCGGCGCCCGGGACGACGGTCCGCGCGCCCCCGGCTCGGGCGCCGGCCTGATAGGGATGCGCGAGCGGGCCGCCCTGCTGCACGGCACGTTCGAGGCGGGACCCGTCGGGGACCCTGCCTCCGCCGACGGCAAGACCTGGACCGTACGCTCCACCCTCCCGATCACCGAAGGAGAATCCGAATGATCCGTGTGCTCGTCGCCGAGGACCAGTCCGCCGTACGCGCCGGTCTCGTCCTCATCCTGCGCAGCGCCCCCGACATCGAGGTGGTCGGCGAGGCGGCGGACGGCGAGCAGGCGGTGGCCCTGGCCCGGGAACTGAGGCCCGACCTCGTCCTGATGGACATTCAGATGCCCCGTCTCGACGGCGTTTCCGCCACCCGCCAGGTCGTCGCCGAGCGCCTCGCCGACGTGCTCGTACTGACCACGTTCGACCTGGACGAGTACGTCTTCGGCGCGCTGCGCGCGGGCGCCGCCGGCTTTCTGCTGAAGAACACCGAGGCACGTCAACTGCTGGACGCGGTACGGACGGTGGCGCGCGGTGAGGGTCTGATCGCGCCCGCGGTGACCCGCCGGCTGATCTCCGAGTTCGCGGCGAGGCCCGTACGCGAACCGTCGGCCGATCCGTCCGTCCTCGACTCGCTGACGCGTCGGGAGCGGGAGGTGCTGTCCTGCCTCGGGGAGGGACTGTCCAACGCGGAGATCGGCGTACGTCTCGACATGGCGGAGGCGACCGTGAAGACGCACGTCAGCCGCCTGCTGGGCAAGCTCGAACTGCGCAGCCGGGTCCAAGCGGCGGTGCTGGCACAGGAGTTGGGCGTGTAGCGGGCGGAGCATTACGAGTGGCGGCGTACGTCGGCCGGCGCTTGTAACAAGTAGCCGCCCGGCACCCCCGCAGTGGTCTGGACCTATTGACCTATGGTCCAGACCTTTCTATTGTCCTGCGCACCTCATCAAACTCCCCATAGGAGACGCGGATGCGCCTCAGACACAGACTCGGACAGAGAGCCGTGGCAGGGCTCACCACCCTGTTGTTGCCGTTCGCCGCCCTGGTCGGGCTCGCGAGCCCCGCCTCCGCCGCCACGTCGGCGACCGCCACCTACGCCAAGACCCAGGACTGGGGATCCGGCTTCGAAGGCAAGTGGACCGTCAAGAACACCGGCACCACGACCATCAGTTCCTGGAACGTCGAGTGGGACTTCCCCTCGGGCACCTCGGTCACCTCCGCCTGGGACGCCGACGTCACGAACTCCGGCACCCACTGGACCGCCAAGAACAAGTCCTGGAACGGCAGCCTCGCCCCCGGCGCCTCCGTCTCCTTCGGCTTCAACGGCTCCGGCACCGGCTCCCCCGCCAACTGCAAACTGAACGGCGGCAGTTGTGACGGCGGCAGTGTGCCAGGCGACTCCGCCCCCTCGGCGCCCGGCACCCCCACCGCCTCCGACATCACCAACACCTCGGTGAAGCTGTCCTGGAGCGCGGCCACGGACGACAAGGGCATCAAGAACTACGACGTCCTGCGCGACGGTGCGAAGGTCGCCACCGTTACGACCACCTCGTACACGAACACCGGTCTGACCGCCGGCACCGACTACTCGTACACCGTCCAGGCCCGTGACACCGCCGACCAGACCGGCCCGGCCAGCGGAGCGGTCGCCGTGCGCACCACCGGCGGCACCACCGAGCCGCCCACCGGCGACAAGGTCAAGCTCGGCTACTTCACCGAGTGGGGCGTCTACGGCCGCAACTACCACGTCAAGAACCTGGTGACCTCCGGCTCCGCGTCGAAGATCACCCACATCAACTACGCGTTCGGCAACGTCAAGGACGGCAAGTGCGTCGTCGACGACACCTACGCCGCCTACGACAAGGCGTACACCGCCGACCAGTCCGTCAGCGGCACCGCCGACACCTGGGACCAGCCGCTGCGCGGCAACTTCAACCAGCTCCGCCAGCTGAAGGCCAAGTACCCGCACATCAAGGTGCTGTACTCCTTCGGCGGCTGGACCTACTCCGGCGGCTTCACGCAGGCCGCCGCCAACCCGGCCGCCTTCGCCGCCTCCTGCAAGGCGGTTGTCGAGGACCCGCGCTGGGCCGACGTCTTCGACGGCATCGACATCGACTGGGAGTACCCGAACGCCTGTGGCCTGACCTGCGACACGTCCGGCTTCAGCTCGTTCAAGACACTCAGCCAGGCGCTGCGCACCGAGTTCGGCTCCAACTACCTGGTCACAGCGGCCATCACCGCCGACGGCTCCTCCGGCGGCAAGATCGACGCGGCCGACTACGGCGGCGCCTCGGCGTCGCTCGACTGGTACAACGTGATGACGTACGACTACTTCGGCGCCTTCGACGCGGACGGCCCGACCGCTCCGCACTCCCCGCTGACCTCGTACCCGGGCATCCCGGCGGCCGGCTTCAACTCGGCCGACGCGATCGCCAAGCTCAAGGCCAAGGGCGTACCCGCGAAGAAGCTGCTGCTCGGCATTGGGTTCTACGGGCGCGGCTGGACCGGCGTGACGCAGTCCACTCCCGGCGGCTCGGCGACCGGCGCGGCACCCGGCACGTACGAGGCGGGCATCGAGGACTACAAGGTCCTCAAGAACTCCTGCCCGGCCACCGGCACCATCGCCGGCACGGCCTACGCCTACTGCGGCAACAACTGGTGGAGCTACGACACCCCGGCCACCATCGGCTCGAAGATGACCTGGGCCAAGAACCAGGGCCTGGGCGGCGCGTTCTTCTGGGAGTTCAGCGGCGACACCAGCAACGGTGAGCTGGTGAGCGCGATCAACGGCGGCCTGAACTAGGGACCGTCAGCACCAACAGATAGCTCAGGCGACATTGACGCGCTGGCCGGGCGGGGCTGCTTCAAGCCACGCGAGAAACCCGGTCAGCGCGTCCTCGCTCATGGCCAGCTCAAGGCGCGTACCGCGATGGACGCAGGCGAGGATGATCTGGTCGGCGAGCAGCGCAAGCTCCTCCTCGCCGTCCGGGGTGCGGCGGCCGGCCACCTCGATCGCCGAGCGCTCAAGGACACGGCGGGGGCGGGGAGCGTACGAGAAGATGCGGAACCACTCGATGCGGTCGCCGTTGTAGCGGGCGATGCCGTAGCCCCAGCCTTTTCCGCTGGTGTCGCTCTTCTCCGGGGCGTCCCAGCGGAGGCTGCAGTCGAACGTACCGCCGGAGCGCTGGATCAGTCGGCGGCGCAGATGGAACACGAAGAGTGCCACCGCCACCAGCACGACTACCAACCCGCACACAGTCAGAGCGAGGACCATCGACACCGACCTCCTCGTCTCCTAGGTAACGGAAAGGAAAAAAGCACCCGCATCGCCTCAGCCGCGACCCGGTCCGGAGCAAGCTCCGGTCCTGGCCGCGGCTGAGTCACATCTCGTCGCGCGCTGGTTTCAGTGCGTCGACGCCGCTCGCAGACGGACGTCCGCGCGACGCTCGGCGGAGGCATCGCCCTCCGCCTTCGCGCGCTCGAGCTCCCGCTCCGCGCGCTGGACATCGATCTCGTCCGACAGCTCGGCGATCTCGGCCAGCAGCGACAGCTTGTTGTCCGCGAACGAGATGAAACCGCCGTGCACCGCGGCGACGACAGTTCCACCATCACTCGTACGGATGGTCACCGGGCCCGACTCCAGCACACCGAGCAGCGGCTGGTGGCCGGGCATGACGCCGATGTCGCCGGACGCGGTACGCGCGACGACCAGGGTGGCCTCGCCGGACCAGACACTGCGGTCCGCGGCGACGAGCTCGACGTGCAGCTCAGCAGCCAAGGTGGGCTCCTCGGGTCACCACCCGGCTTTCGCTGCCGGGTGTTGGGTCAAAGTCTAGTGGGCGTAGTGAGGGGGACGGGACGCACCCCGCGAGGCACGACCCCGCCCCCCCCTCACCGAGAACACGAGGTTCAGGAGACGCCGAGCTCCTTGGCCTTGGCCTTGAGGTCCTCCAGGCCACCGCACATGAAGAACGCCTGCTCCGGGAAGTGGTCGTACTCGCCGTCGCAGATCGAGTTGAAGGCCGCGATCGACTCCTCCAGCGGAACGTCCGAACCGTCCACGCCGGTGAACTGCTTGGCGGCGTGGGTGTTCTGGGACAGGAAGCGCTCCACGCGACGGGCACGGTGGACGACGAGCTTGTCCTCCTCGCCCAGCTCGTCGATACCGAGGATCGCGATGATGTCCTGGAGGTCCTTGTTCTTCTGCAGGATCGTCTTGACGCGCATGGCGGCGTCGTAGTGGTCCTGCGCGATGTACCGCGGGTCCAGGATGCGGGACGTGGAGTCCAGCGGGTCCACGGCCGGGTAGATGCCCTTCTCGGAGATCGGACGGGACAGAACCGTCGTCGCGTCGAGGTGGGCGAACGTGGTGGCCGGGGCCGGGTCGGTCAGGTCGTCCGCGGGGACGTAGATCGCCTGCATCGAGGTGATCGAGTGACCACGGGTCGAGGTGATGCGCTCCTGGAGGAGACCCATCTCGTCGGCCAGGGTCGGCTGGTAACCCACCGCGGAGGGCATACGGCCGAGCAGGGTCGAGACCTCGGAACCGGCCTGGGTGAAGCGGAAGATGTTGTCGATGAAGAACAGCACGTCCTGCTTCTGCACATCGCGGAAGTACTCCGCCATGGTCAGACCGGCGAGGGCCACGCGCAGACGGGTGCCCGGGGGCTCGTCCATCTGACCGAAGACAAGGGCGGTCTTGTCGAGAACGCCGCTCTCTTCCATCTCCGCGATGAGGTCGTTGCCCTCACGGGTGCGCTCACCGACGCCCGCGAAGACGGAGACGCCCTCGTGGAGGTTGGCGACACGCATGATCATTTCCTGGATCAGCACGGTCTTGCCGACACCGGCACCACCGAACAGACCGATCTTGCCGCCCTTGACGTACGGGGTGAGAAGGTCGACGACCTTCAGGCCCGTCTCGAACATCTCGGTCTTCGACTCGAGCTGGTCGAACGCGGGGGCCTTGCGGTGGATGGTCCAGCGCTCGCCCTCGTACTGCTCGTCGGTGTTCAGTACCTCACCGAGGGTGTTGAACACCTTGCCCTTGGTGAAGTCACCGACCGGGACGCTGATGCCCGAGCCCGTGTCGGTCACCGCGGCCTGGCGGACCAGACCGTCGGTGGGCTGCATCGAGATGGTGCGGACCAGGCCGTCACCCAGGTGCTGGGCGACCTCCAGGGTCAGAATCTTCTTCTCGCCGGCGTTGGCCGGGTCGGCCACCTCGACGTGAAGGGCGTTGTAGATCTCCGGCATGGCGTCGACGGGGAATTCCACGTCGACGACCGGGCCGATGACCCGGGCGACGCGGCCCGTGGCAACGGCCGTCTCAACTGTCGTCGTCATTTACCTGTCACTCCCCGCGGTCGCGTCGGCCAGGGCTGCGGTGCCACCGACGATCTCGCTGATTTCCTGGGTGATTTCGGCCTGGCGGGCCGCGTTGGCAAGTCGGGAGAGTGAAGTGATCAGGTCTCCCGCGTTGTCGGTCGCCGACTTCATCGCGCGGCGGGTGGCCGCGTGCTTGGAGGCGGCCGACTGGAGCAGCGCGTTGTAGATACGGCTCTCGACGTACCGGGGCAGAAGGGCGTCGAGGACGTCCTCCGCCGACGGCTCGAAGTCGTACAGCGGAAGGATCTCGCCCTTGGACGTGGACTCCTCCGCGACCTCTTCGAGGCTGAGCGGCAGCAGTCGGCTGTCGACCGCCGTCTGCGTCATCATCGAGACGAACTCGGTGTAGACGATGTGGAGTTCGTCCACGCCGCCGTCCGCCGTCTCCTTCTCGATGGCCTCGATGAGCGGAACGGCAACCTTCTTGGCGTCCGCGTACGTGGGCTCGTCGGTGAAGCCCGACCACGACTCCGAGACCTTGCGCTCACGGAAGTTGTAGTGGGCCAGACCGCGGCGGCCGACGATGTACGTGTCGACCTCCTTGCCCTCCGCCTCAAGACGCGCGGTCAGCTGCTCCGCCGCTTTGATGGCGTTCGAGTTGAACGCGCCGGCGAGGCCGCGGTCGCTCGACAGGAGCAGCACGGCGGAACGCGTCGGCGCCTCGGCCTCGGTGGTCAGCGGGTGCTGCGTGTTCGAGCCCGTGCCGACCGCCGTGACCGCCCGGGTGAGCTCGGTCGCGTACGGCGTGGAGGCCGCCACCTTGCGCTGCGCCTTGACGACACGCGAGGCGGCGATCATCTCCATCGCCTTGGTGATCTTCTTGGTCGCGGTGACGGATTTGATGCGACGCTTGTAGACCCGGAGCTGGGCTCCCATGAGTCAGGTCCCTTCCGTCGTCACTTGCCCGCAGCGGCAGGGGTGTCCTCGCCGAGCAGCTTGCCGTCCGACGTCTCGAACTGCTTCTTGAAGTCCGCGATCGCGTCGGCGATGGCCTGCAGGGTGTCGTCCGACATCTTGCCGCCCTCCTTGATGGAGGTCATGAGGCCCTGCTCCTTGCGGTGCAGGTACTCCAGGAGCTCCTTCTCGAAGCGGCGGACGTCGTTCACCGGCACCTCGTCCATCTTGCCGGTGGTGCCGGCCCAGATGGAGACGACCTGGTCCTCGGTGGCCATCGGCTGGTACTGAGCCTGCTTGAGCAGCTCGACCATCCGCTGACCGCGCTCCAGCTGCGACTTCGACGCGGCGTCCAGGTCGGAACCGAAGGCGGCGAACGCCTCCAGCTCACGGAACTGGGCGAGGTCCACGCGCAGTCGGCCGGACACCTGGCGCATCGCCTTGTGCTGTGCGGAACCACCGACTCGGGAGACGGAGATACCGACGTTCAGCGCGGGGCGCTGACCGGCGTTGAACAGGTCCGACTCCAGGAAGCACTGGCCGTCGGTGATGGAGATGACGTTGGTCGGGATGAACGCCGAGACGTCGTTGGCCTTCGTCTCGACGATCGGCAGACCGGTCATCGAGCCCGCGCCCATCTCGTCGGAGAGCTTCGCGCAGCGCTCCAGCAGACGGGAGTGCAGGTAGAAGACGTCACCGGGGTAGGCCTCACGCCCCGGCGGACGACGGAGCAGCAGGGACACGGCGCGGTAGGCGTCGGCCTGCTTCGAGAGGTCGTCGAAGATGATGAGGACGTGCTTGCCCTCGTACATCCACTGCTGGCCGATGGCCGAACCGGTGTACGGCGCAAGGTACTTGAAGCCGGCCGGGTCGGACGCCGGGGCGGCGACGATGGTCGTGTACTCCAGCGCGCCGGCCTCTTCGAGGGCGCCACGCACGGAGGCGATGGTCGAGCCCTTCTGGCCGATGGCGACGTACACGCAGCGGACCTGCTTGTTCGGGTCGCCGGTGCGCCAGTTGTCGCGCTGGTTGATGATCGTGTCGACGGCCAGGGCGGTCTTGCCCGTCTGGCGGTCACCGATGATCAGCTGACGCTGGCCACGGCCGATCGGGGTCATCGCGTCGACGGCCTTGTAGCCGGTCTCCATCGGCTCGTGCACCGACTTACGGGCCATGACGCCCGGGGCCTGCAGCTCGAGGGCGCGGCGGCCGGACGTCTCGATCTCGCCGAGACCGTCGATCGGGGTGCCGAGCGGGTCGACAACGCGGCCGAGGTAGCCCTCGCCGACGGCCACGGACAGGACCTCGCCGGTACGGGTGACCGGCTGCCCCTCCTCGATGCCGCTGAACTCACCGAGGACGATGGCGCCGATCTCGCGCTCTTCCAGGTTGAGCGCGAGGCCGAGGGTGCCGTCCTCGAACTTCAGCAGTTCGTTGGCCATGGCCGAGGGAAGGCCCTCGACCTTCGCGATGCCGTCGCCGGCAAGGGTGACCGTACCGACCTCCTCGCGCGAGGCCGCGTCCGGCTTGTACGACTGGACAAAGTTCTCCAGCGCATCCCGGATCTCCTCCGGCCGGATCGTGAGCTCCGCCATCTGGGTTCCCTGCTCTCCTTGTTGGGCCCGAAGTTTTCTTGGGGGGTCTGGGGTCAGCCCCCAGGAATCCTCTGCACGGCCCAACCAGGGCCGTATTACTGCGTGTAACTGTTTATGTACGTGTATTGAGTTGCTGTCGCTAGCTCGCCATGCGGCGGCCGACGTCCTCCAGCCGGTCCGCGATGGAACCGTTGATGACCTCGTCGCCGACCTGCACCCGGATCCCGCCGAGGACCTCGGGGTCCACGTCGAGGTTGAGGTGCATCTGGCGGCCGTAGAGCTTCGCGAGGGCGGCACCCAGGCGCTGCTTCTGCGGGTCGCTCAGCGGAACCGCCGAGGTGACGACGGCGACCATGCGGCTACGACGCTCGGCGGCGAGCTTGGACAGGGACTCGAGTCCCGACTCCAGGCTACGTCCCCGGGGCGCGGTCACAAGGCGCGTGACCAGACGCTCGGTCGTCGCCTTCGCCCGGCCGCCGAGCAGGCTGCGCAGCAGCTCGCTCTTGGCCGCGGTCGAGGCGCCGCGGTCGGTCAGTGCGGCACGCAGCCCGGTGTTCGAAGAGACGATCCGGCCGAACCGGAACAGCTCGTCCTCGACCTCGTCGAGCGTGCCCGCCTGCTGTGCCGCCGTGAGGTCGGCGGTGTCGGCCAGCTCCTCGATGGAGTCGACCAGGTCACGCGACCGCGACCAGCGGGAGCGCACCAGACCGGCCACCAGATCGGCGGTCGTGCCGCCGACCTGGCCGCCGAGCAGACGCCCGGCCAGTTCGGCCTTCGCCTCTCCGGCCTGCGCCGGGTCGGTGAGGACCCGACGCAGTGACACCTCGCGGTCGAGCAGCGCGGTGACGGCGGCCAGCTCGTCGGCGAGCAGCGTCGCGTCCACGGACGTGTTGTCCGTCAGCGCGTCGAGACGCTCTCGTGCGGCGGCCAGGGCCTCGCGGCTCGCTCCGTTCATCGCGACGCCTCGGCCTTCGAAGCGGACTCGTCGAGACCGTCGAGGAACCGGTCGATCGTGCGGCTCTGCCGGGCGTGGTCCTCAAGGGACTCGCCGACGAGCTTGCCGGCCAGTTCGGTGGCCAGCTGGCCCACGTCCTGGCGCAGCGCCGACGACGCGGCCTTGCGGTCGGCCGCGATCTGCGAGTGACCGGCGGCGATGATTTCCTCGCGCTGCCGCTGGCCTTCCGCACGCATCTCGGCGATGAGCGTGGCGCCCTGCTCCTGCGCCTCCTGGCGCAGACGCGCGGCCTCGTGCCGGGCCTCGGCGAGCTGAGCCTTGTACTGCTCCAGCACGCTCTGGGCCTCGACCTTCATGGCGTCGGCCTCTTCGATACCGCCTTCGATCGCCGCGCGGCGCTCTTCCAGAACCTTGTTGATGTTCGGGAGGAGCTTCTTCCAGAAGAAGAAGAACACGATGGCGAAGGCGATGGTGCCGACGAGCAGCTCGGGGCCCGGCGGGACAAGCGGGTTCTGCTTCTCCTCGGCCGCCAGCTGTACCAGGTTGGCGATCACATCAGTGCCTTTCCTTGAAAGGTTTCGATCGTCGATGCGTTGGTCTAGTAGACGAACGGCATGACGATGCCGATGAGGGCGAGCGCCTCACAGAACGCGAAACCGAGGATCTGGTTGGCACGGATCAGGCCGGCCGCTTCGGGCTGGCGGGCCAGCGCCTGGGTGCCGTTGCCGAAGATGATGCCGACGCCGACGCCGGGGCCGATGGCGGCGAGGCCGTAACCGATGGAACCGATGTTGCCTTCGACAGCGGCGAGGGTCTCAAGGGCAGCCATGCTGATTCTTCCTTCTCTTTCATGGACCGGCGGGGGTTGGCCACCGGACGTTCTGGGGCTGAGGGGAGGGGCGGCTCAGTGGTGCTCTGCGAGAGCGCCCTGAACGTAAGTGCAGGCCAGCAGCACGAACACGTACGCCTGAACGGCCTGGACGAAGAGCTCGAAGCCGACCATGGCCACGGCCATCACGAAGGACACACCGGCGGCCGGAACCATCCAGCTGTTGAGCAGGTACCAGGAGGCGACCGTGAACATGACCAGCATCAGGTGACCGGCGAACATGTTGGCGAACAGTCGCACCGCGTGCGTGAACGGGCGGACCAGCAGGTTCGAGAAGAACTCGATGACCATGACCAGCGGCAGGACCGGGCCGAGCGACTTGTCGTAGCCGGTGACGTTCTTGAAGAAGCCCACGAAACCGTGCTTCTTGAAGGTCAGCGAGACCCACACCACGTAGACGATGGCGGCCAGCACCATCGGGTAGGCGATGACCGAGGACACCGGGAACTGTGCCAGCGGGATCACGGACCAGATGTTCATGATCCAGATGAAGAAGAACAGCGAGACCATGAAGGGGACGAACTTCTCCCCCTCCTTCTTGCCGATGGTCTCGTAGACGATTCCGCGGCGTACGAAGTCGTAGCCCGCCTCGCCGATCATCTGCAGCTTGCCCGGGACCACCTTCGCCTTGCCGAAGGCAAGCGTGAAGAAGGTGACGACCAGGAGCGTGGTGATGAGCGCGAGCAGCATCACCTTGTTGAACTCGAACCCACCGACCGTGACGATCGGCTTGAACAGGAACGAGTGCAGGCCCGGTGCCGGGAAGCCGCAGCCGTTGTCGGACATGATCCGACAGTTCCACTCAAAGGCGAGCTGGGTCTGGTCAGCACTCACCACGGGCTCCTTCGGCGTGACGCATGGGTACGGCAACCTCGTTGTGTCGGCGCGGCGCGCAGCCGCGGTTCGGCACTGGACTGGTGTTACGGATGTGGGGGCGGCTGGAGGGCATCGAGCCTCGCGCTGGGGCAGGCGTCAGCTCACATGCCCGCGCCCGCGATGCCGCAGTTGGCACCGGACGATAGCAGGATCTCCCACCCGCACTTATCCCGGCCCTACCCCTCACGACGAGTGCCCCGTCTTTTCGGGCTTGTCGCCCTTCGAGGAGTCGGGTTCGACATAGAGGATCTTGGCCTTCATATGGGCACGCGCCTGGGCGCCGATCCACGCGAGAGTGGCGGCGACCAGCGTGATCGCGAAAGCCTTGGGGTTGAACAGCGTCGTGTTCTTGAAGGCGGCGACGAAGATGAACAGCAGCAGAATCTGTGCCGTATAGAGCATCAGACCCATCGCCTGGAAAAGGTGCGGAAGCGATTTGGCGGTGCGCTGCAGGACGTACAGCCCGATGCCCATGAAGAGGATCACGACCAGCGTCGCGAAGCCCGCCCCGATCGCTCCCTTGCCACCGGCGACCACACCACTGACGACGGCGGCGATCGCGCCGACGGCAGCTGTGGGCACAGCGGCCTGGAGAAGGATCCGGACGTCATTGGACGGCATGGCGGCAACTCCGCTTGCTCAAGGGGGCAGGTGTCGTCATGGACGAGCGTAGTCCCGGACAGAGAGAGAACCTCACCGCCAATGGACCGTCGCACTGCGGTCCTTCGGCTCTGTCCCGGGTTCTCGTGAACCGTATCACAAACTATTTGATGAGGTCTTTACCTGGTTGGTGTGCTCGGCGTCACACATGAGAGTGAAACTGCACGTCTGTGCACTCAGGCGACCAACTTGTCTGGTATTGGGGCAGTTTACGGGCGCCGTCGTCTCGGTGGTTCTTGCACGATTCTTACCTCGCGTCAGCGCGACGTTCCGGCCTCGCGCCCGTCCAGGAGGCGCGAACGGGGCCAACAGCCGTCGCCCCGTTGACTCCTGAGACGCCGGCGACAACCGGAGTGCGGCGTTCCTCACGCTCGTCGTCGCCCTCGACGTCGTCGTCAGCGCCGTCGCCGACACCGGTGCCGTCGCCGCCGGCTCCGACGGGCGTCCCGTCGTGCGTGCCGTCGTGCGTCCCGTCACCCTCGGCGTACGCGACCGCGGTCGCGGCCTCCGCCGACACCTTCGCGGCCCTGCGCCTGCGGTAGCGCGGCGGCAGGAAGTTCTCGGCCCAGCGCGGGGCGCGGGGCGTGAAGCGCGGCAGCAGGAGCAGGACCAGGCCCACCGCGCTGAGCGCCATGATGCCGAGCACGATCCACATGGCCCCGGAGTTCACCGAGTAGGCCAGGGCCCCGAAGGCGATCAGCGCCGACCAGAAGTACATGATGAGCACGGCCCGGCTGTGCGAGTGCCCGATCTCAAGGAGACGGTGGTGCAGGTGGCCGCGGTCGGCGGCGAACGGGGACTGGCCGCGCCAGGTGCGCCGCACGATGGCGAGCACCAGGTCGGCCGCCGGGACGGCGATGATCGTCAGCGGCAGCAGAAGCGGGATGTAGACCGGCACCGTCTGGTGCACGGCCTCCTTCTCGGACCCGGCGAAGAGGTTCATCGCGTCCGGGTCGACCTGCCCGGTGATGGAGATGGCACCGGCCGCCAGCACCAGGCCGATGAGCATCGAGCCCGAGTCGCCCATGAAGATCCGCGCAGGGTGCATGTTGTGCGGCAGGAAGCCGAGGCACATGCCCATGAGGAGCGCGGAGAAGAGGGTGGCGGGGGCGGCGGACTCCAGCCCGTAGCCGTACCAGATGCGGTAGCCGTACATGAAGAACGCGGCGGACGCGATGCACACCATGCCGGCCGCGAGGCCGTCGAGGCCGTCGGCGAAGTTCACGGCGTTGATGGTGATCACGACGAGCGCGACGGTCAGCAGCGTGCCCTGCCACTGGGTCAGGGAGACCGAGCCGACACCGGGGATCGGCAGCCACAGGATCGTCAGACCCTGCATGACCATGACGCCCGCGGCGATCATCTGGCCGCCGAGCTTGATGAGGGCGTCGATCTCGAACTTGTCGTCCAGGACGCCGATCAGCCAGATCAGGGCCGCGCCGGAGAGCAGGGCCCGCGGCTCGTTGGAGTTCTCGAAGACCACGCTGAGGTTCGTCAGGTGGTCGGCGACCAGCAGGCCGGCACACAGTCCGAAGAACATCGCGATCCCGCCGAGGCGCGGTGTGGGTTCCCGGTGCACGTCACGTGCCCGGATCTCCGGCATCGCTCCGGCCACGATCGCGAACTTCCGCACCGGCCCGGTCAGCAGGTACGTCACCGCGGCCGTGATGCAGAGCGTCAGGAGGTATTCACGCACAGGCTTCCCCACAGATCTCGCTGGCCATCTCAGCCCCACACCCTAGCTTCGTGCGCATACGGTTGGGGACTTCCGGGTAGAGCCGATGGTTGCACGAGTGGCTGTGCACGATTGATCGTCCACCCCTCACTGGGCGGGATAGGGCGGAAATCTTCCGGTCAGATCCCGCACTTCTTCACGCACCCCACGCCCGGCGGACTCGTCCCGCAGGGCCGTCGCGAACAGCACCGCGATACGTGCGGTCTCGGCCTCGCCCATTCCCTGGGTGGTGAGGGCGGCCGTGCCCAGACGCAGTCCTCGCACGTCGGGATGGGGCAGGGCACAGGTGTCGAGGACCATTCCGGCGGCGGCGAGACGCCCGCGGGCGGTGCGGCCGTCCACCCCGAGCAGTGCCGGGTCGACGGTGAGCAGGTGGGTGTCGGTGCCGCCTGTGGTGACCGCGAGCCCCTCGGCGGCCAGGCCCTGCGCGAGCACCCGCGCATTCGCCACCACCTGATGGGCGTACGCGGTGAACGCCGGTGTTGCCGCCTCGCCGAACGCGACGGCCTTGGCGGCGATGGTGTGCATCTGCGCGCCGCCCTGTGTGAAGGGGAACACAGCCCGGTCCACCCGCTCGGCCAGTTCGCTCCCGCACAGCAGCATGCCGCCGCGCGGGCCCCGCAGCACCTTGTGCGTGGTGGCGCACACCACATCGGCGTACGGGACCGGACTGGGCGCCGCTCCCCCGGCGACGAGCCCGATGGGATGGGCGGCGTCCGCGATGAGATAGGCGCCGACCTCGTCCGCGACCTCGCGGAAGGCGGCGTAGTCGATGTGGCGGGGATACGAGATCGACCCGCACACGATGGCCTTCGGCCGGTGCGTACGGGCCAGGGTGCGCACCTGCTCGTGGTCGATGAGCCCGCTCTCGGGGTCCACGCCGTACCCGACGAAGTCGAACCACCGGCCGGAGAAGTTCGCCGGCGACCCGTGCGTGAGGTGGCCGCCGTGCGGCAGACCCATCGCGAGGACGGTGTCTCCCGGACGCAGCAGGGCGGCGTACGCGGCCAGCACGGCCGAACTCCCGGAGTGTGACTGCACGTTGGCGTGATCGGCGCCGAACAGGGCCTTGGCGCGCTCCACGGCGATGCGCTCGGCCACGTCGACGATCTCGCAGCCGCCGTGGTGCCGGGCGCCGGGATATCCCTCGGCGTACTTGTTCGCGAGCGGCGAGCCCAGCGCCGCCAGCACGGCCGGCGAGGTGAAGTTCTCGGCGGCGATGAGCTGCAGCGTCGTCGACTGCCGCGTCAGCTCCCCGAGCAGGATCTCGGCCAGCTCCGGATCCTGCCGGCCGAGCACGTCGACCGACAGCGGGCCTTCAAGCGTGTGTGCGACCGGCATGGCTGACTCCGGACCTCGACAGGGGAACGCTAAGTCCAATGTAGAACCGTGACCCCTGCTGCGCCCGGTGTTACGCCCGAGCGGGGCACACCTGTACGCGCCCCAAAGGGGCGCGGGGAACTGCGCGACCAGCCACGACGCACCCGCAGACGAAGTACCGGACTTCCTGCGGAGCGGTCAGGTGCGCGCGGGCACACCGGTCAGCGCCGTGACCACAGGATCCAGTGCCTGGTTGATCTCGTCGCCCACCGAGCGGAAGAACGGCAGCGGGGCGCCGTACGGGTCGTACACCTCGTCAGCCTCTGCTGTCGGGGCCAGGAGCCACCCGCGTAGAGCTGCCGCGGCGCGGACCAGGGCCCGTGCGCGTTCGACCATGCCGTCTTCCAGGGGAGGGAGGGTGGCGGGGTCTATGGCGCGGACCAGGCGGGTGAACTCCTTCAGGGTGAAGGTGCGCAGGCCCGCCGAGTGGCCCATGGAGATGACCTGGGCGCGGTGGTCGCGGGTGGCCGTGAGGACGAGGTCGGCCCTGATGACGTGCTCGTCCAGGAGTTCACGGCCGACGAAGCCGGAGGCGTCCGCGCCGAAGTCCGCGAGGACCGCCTCCGCGTTGGCCTCCATGGGCGCGCCCTCGTGGCCCCAGGTACCGGCGCTCTCCACGATCAGACCGCCCCACAGGGGGTCGCCGAGCCGGTCCGCCAGGGCATGACGGGTCAGCCGCTCGGTGATCGGCGAGCGGCACACATTGCCGGTGCTGACGTGGAGGATGCGAAAAGAGGAGTCCCCCGAGGCCCCGTCGCCGTAAGCCCCCGTGTACCCCGTCCCCGTACCTATGCCACGCCCCGCGTCAGGGGCTGTCAATTCGCCACCTCGAGGTCGGGGACGACCTTTCGCAGCTCCTCCGCGGACAGGGCCCCCGCCCGCAGGAGCACCGGCACCTTGCCCGTGACGTCGACGATCGACGACGGGACGTTGCCGGGGGTCGGCCCGCCGTCCAGGTACACGGAGACGGAGTCGCCGAGCATCTCCTGCGCGGCGTCACAGTCCTCGGGGGACGGGTGGCCGGTCAGGTTCGCGGAGGAGACCGCCATCGGGCCGACCTCGGTCAGCAGCTCGATGGCGACCGGGTGCAGCGGCATACGCACGGCGACGGTCCCGCGGGTGTCCCCCAGGTCCCACTGGAGGGACGGCTGGTGCTTGGCGACCAGCGTGAGCGCGCCCGGCCAGAACGCGTCGACGAGCTCCCACGCCATCTCGGAGAAGTCGGTGACCAGGCCGTGCAGCGTGTTCGGGGAGCCGATGAGGACGGGCGTGGGCATGTTCCGGCCGCGGCCCTTGGCCTCCAGCAGGTCGGTCACGGCCTCCGAGCTGAACGCGTCGGCGCCGATCCCGTACACGGTGTCGGTCGGCAGCACCACGAGCTCGCCGCGGCGGACGGCGGACGCGGCCTCGCGCAGACCCGTCGAGCGGTCGGTCGCGTCGTTGGTGTCGTATCGCCGTGCCATATCAGCAAGCCTCCTCGAACACGCGGGCCCCGTTGGCCGCGCATCTAACGATTTCCACGTCGTCCACGCAAGAAGTCGCCGCTGTCATGGCGTCGCCCTGCGGGCGGTCGCGAACCGCGGCCGGTTGTTGAGGTCGGGGTGGTCCGCGGCATCGGCCCAGCCCCGCTCCTCGGTGAAGATCCACGGCACCTGCCCGCCCTGGGTGTCGGCGTGCTCGATGACGACGACACCGCCGGGCCGCAGCAGCCGGTGCGCGGTGCGCTCCAGACCGCGGATGAGGTCGAGGCCGTCCTCCCCCGAGAACAGGGCGAGTTCGGGGTCGTGGTCCCGGGCCTCCGGAGCGACGTACTCCCATTCGGTCAGCGGGATGTACGGCGGGTTGGAGATGACGAGGTCGACCTGGCCGTCGAGGTCGCGGAACGCGTCCAGGGCGTTGCCCTGGCGCAGGTCGACCCTGGATCCCTCGACGTTCTTACGGGTCCACCGCAGGGCGTCCTCGGACAGTTCGACGGCGTGGACGCGCGAGCGCGGCACCTCCTGCGCGAGGGCGAGCGCGATCGCGCCCGAGCCGGTGCACAGGTCGACGATCAGCGGCTCGACGACGTCCATCGCGCGTACGGCGTCTATGGCCCAGCCGACCACGGACTCCGTCTCGGGCCGGGGCACGAACACGCCCGGCCCGACCTGGAGTTCCAGATAGCGGAAGTAGGCCCGCCCGGTGATGTGCTGGAGCGGCTCGCGGGCCTCGCGGCGCGCGATCACCTCCCAGTACCGGGCGTCGAAGTCCGCGTCCTTGACGGTGTGCAGCTCGCCCCGCTTCACGCCGTGCACGAACGCGGCGAGTTCCTCGGCGTCGTTGCGCGGCGAGGGCACGCCGGCGTCGGCCAGCCGCTGGGTGGCCTGGGCCACTTCCGCGAGCAGCACGCCGCGGGGGTTTGGGGGTCGCCCCCCAAGATGTTGCTGCACGCTGGTCCTCCGGGAGCTGTGCTGTTGTCCGTCGAGCGGATGTGTACTGCGCTGTGTACTTGTACGTGCCTTACGCCGCGGCGAGCTTGGCGGCCGAGTCGGCGTCGACGCACGCCTGGATCACCGCGTCGAGATCGCCGTCGAGCACCTGGTCCAAGTTGTACGCCTTGAAGCCGACGCGGTGGTCCGAGATGCGGTTCTCCGGGAAGTTGTACGTACGGATCTTCTCGGAGCGGTCGACGGTACGGACCTGGCTGCGGCGGGCGTCCGCGGCCTTGCTCTCCGCTTCCTCCTGCGCCGCGGCGAGCAGCCTGGAGCGCAGGATACGCATCGCCTGCTCCTTGTTCTGCAGCTGGCTCTTCTCGTTCTGGCAGGAAGCGACGACTCCGGTGGGAATGTGCGTGATGCGCACGGCGGAGTCGGTCGTGTTGACGGACTGGCCGCCGGGCCCGGAGGAGCGGTAGACGTCGATCCGCAGGTCGTTCGCGAGGATCTCGACGTCGACCTCCTCGGCCTCGGGCGTGACGAGGACACCGGCTGCGGAGGTGTGGATCCGGCCCTGCGACTCGGTCGAGGGCACCCGCTGCACACGGTGCACCCCGCCCTCGTACTTCATCCGGGCCCAGACGCCCTGGCCGGGCTCGGTGGCACCCTGGCCGCCCTTGGTCTTCACGGCGACCTGGACGTCCTTGTAGCCGCCCAGCTCGGACTCGGTGGAGTCGATGATCTCGGTCTTCCAGCCGACGCGCTCGGCGTACCGGAGATACATGCGCAGCAGGTCACCGGCGAACAGGGCCGACTCGTCGCCGCCCGCTCCCGCCTTGATCTCCAGGATGACGTCCTTGTCGTCGCTGGGGTCGCGCGGAACGAGGAGCAGCCGCAGCTTCTCCGTCAGTTCCTCGCGCTGCTTCTCCAGCTCCTTGACCTCGGCCGCGAAGTCCGGGTCGTCGGCGACGAACTCCTTCGCCGTCTCGATGTCGTCCCCGGTCTGCTTCCAGGAGCGGTACGTCGCGACGATCGGGGTGAGCTCGGCGTAGCGCTTGTTGAGCTTGCGCGCGTTGGCCTGGTCGGCGTGGACCGACGGGTCAGCGAGCTTCTTCTCCAGATCGGCGTGCTCGCCGATCAGTTCCTCGACCGCCTCGAACATCTCCGGCTCCAATGGGCTGTCCCCCGCTCCATTACGGGCGCGGGGACGTAGGTACTACGACGAATAGGGGCTGCACCGCAAAGCGCCGGTCCCAGCGCCCCCTGGACGGAGGCACCGAAGACCGGCGCTGTGGGCTCGCTACTTGTTGTCAGCGGCAGCCTTGGCCTTGCCGAAGCGGGCCTCGAAGCGGGCCACGCGGCCACCGGTGTCGAGGATCTTCTGCTTGCCCGTGTAGAACGGGTGGCACTCGGAGCAGACCTCGGCGCGGACGGTGCCGCTGGAGATCGTGCTGCGGGTGGTGAACGACGCGCCACAGGTGCAGCTGACCTGCGTCTCGACGTACTCGGGGTGGATGTCGCGCTTCAAGGTGTCTCCTAGTTTCGGGAGGGCGCCGGGTCGCTGCCGCGGGATGCGGAGCGTGAACCGGGGCCGACGTACCAGTCTGCCAGGACTGGGGCCATCCCCCAAAACCGGGGGTTCGCGTCAGGTATTCCCTGCGGGTCGTCCGGGGCTTGTCGCGCAGTTCCCACCGGGCCCGCAGACAACGAACCGCCCCCGGCGGAGCGCCTAGCTCACGACACCCTTCGCCGCACCCGTAGCCGCACCCTTGGTCGCCGACTTCGGGATCGGGCGGTCGTTCTTCAGGGCGTCCCAGACCAGCTGGGACTTGGCCTTGAGAACGAGGACGCGGTTGCCGTCGGCAGGGTCGTACTGGACCGGCATCGTCACCATGTTCATGTTGGACGGGCTGATGCCCTTGAGGCCGTTGGCGAACGAGGCCAGGTCCTTGACCGAGTCGAGGTCGGTGTCGGTGGTGACGGTCTTCGTCGCGGTGTCCGCGAGGTCGAACAGCTTCTTCGGGCTGGTCAGTACGCCGATGTCCTTGACCTGCTCGACCAGGGCCTTGATGAACGCCTGCTGGAGCTGGATCCGGCCGAGGTCGGAGCCGTCGCCGACGCCGTGCCGGGTGCGGACCAGACCGAGTGCCTGCTTGCCGGTGAGCTGGTGCGTGCCGGCCTTCAGATTGAGGTGGCTCTCCTCGTCCCGGATGCTCTTGGTCGTGGTGACCTTGACGCCGCCGAGTTCGTCGATGAGCTTCTGGAAGCCGCTGAAGTCGACCTCGACGTAGTGGTCCATGCGGATGCCGGTCATCGACTCGACGGTCTTCACGGCGCAGGCGGCGCCGCCGGTCGAGTACGCGGAGTTGAACATCACCTGGGACCCGGCGTCGTGCTCGACGCCCTTGCTGTCGGTGCACTCGGGCCGGTCCACGAGGGTGTCGCGGGGTATGGAGACCACGCTGGCCTTCTTGTGGCCCTCGTAGACGTGCACGATCATCGCGGTGTCCGAGCGGGCACTGCCGTCGTCGACGCCGCCGCCGAGCTTCTTGTTGCCGCCGGAGCGGGTGTCGGAGCCGAGTACGAGGATGTCCTGCGAGCCATTGTCAACGTCCAGGGGCCGGTCGGTGCCGAGTGCCTGGTTGATGTCGACGCTCTTGATGTTGTCGTTGAGCTTGAAGTACATGAACCCGAGGCCGGTACCGCCCAGCACGACGACGCCCGCGGCGGCCCAGGCCGTGATGACCAGCGCCTTGTGGCGCGTGCTCCGCGGCTTGCGGCGGCGGCCCTTGGCGCGGTTGCGCGGGGCGCTGGAACCGGAATCCTCCGGTGTACCGGGTTCCGGCATGCTCTCGGCAGACATGTGCTCCTCAGTCCTCGTACGTTCGGTTACCCCCTGCAGTCAGGGTCAGGCCTGGTCATCTGCCCGCGACGTCTCTGTCAGGACCCGTCAGGTCAGACGTTGAAACCGAAAAAAGGGTTGCACGACGCGCTGTGACCGCACTGTGGATCAACGGACACACTGTGTGAGGGGCGAGGCGGACTGTCGAGCGCTCACCTGGGCTTTCGATGGCGGACGGCGTGCTTCCGCGAGCACGTGGCGCTCTTCACATCTGTGGCGAAGGTCTCTCCACCACCCATTTCACCGGGGCTCCGGCAACGCGAAGGGCCACCCCGTTGCGTACGGAGGTGGCCCTTCGCGTAACCGGCCCGGCCGGCTGTGGATCCGTCAGTCGTTGCCGTTGCCCGGCATCGGCGTCGTCTTCTGGATCTGCAGCAGGAACTCGGCGTTCGACTTCGTCTGCTTCATCTTGTCGAGCAGCAGCTCGATCGCCTGCTGCTGGTCGAGCGCGTGCAGCACGCGACGCAGCTTCCAGGTGATGGCGAGCTCGTCGCTGCCGAGCAGGAGCTCTTCCTTACGGGTACCGGACGCGTCCACGTCCACCGCCGGGAAGACGCGCTTGTCGGCGAGCTTGCGGTCGAGCTTGAGCTCCGCGTTGCCGGTGCCCTTGAACTCCTCGAAGATGACCTCGTCCATGCGCGAGCCGGTGTCGACCAGCGCGGTGGCCAGGATCGTCAGCGAGCCGCCGTCCTCGATGTTGCGCGCGGCACCGAAGAAGCGCTTCGGCGGGTACAGCGCGGTCGAGTCGACACCACCGGACAGGATGCGGCCGGAGGCCGGGGCTGCCAGGTTGTACGCACGGCCCAGACGCGTGATCGAGTCGAGCAGCACGACGACGTCGTGACCCAGCTCTACCAGGCGCTTGGCGCGCTCGATGGCGAGCTCGGCGACCGTGGTGTGGTCCTCGGCCGGACGGTCGAAGGTCGAGGAGATGACCTCGCCCTTCACCGACCGCTGCATGTCGGTGACCTCTTCCGGACGCTCGTCGACCAGGACGACCATCAGGTGGCACTCGGGGTTGTTGTGCGTGATCGCGTTGGCGATCGCCTGCATGATCATGGTCTTGCCGGTCTTCGGCGGGGCCACGATCAGACCGCGCTGGCCCTTACCGATCGGCGCGACGAGGTCGATGATGCGGGTGGTCAGCACGCCCGGGTCGGTCTCCAGACGGAGCCGGTCCTGCGGGTAAAGAGGCGTCAGCTTGTTGAACTCCGGGCGGCCGCGGCCGGATTCGGCAGCCATGCCGTTCGCGGAGTCGAGGCGGACCAGCGCGTTGAACTTCTCGCGGCGCTCGCCGTCCTTGGGCTGACGGACCGCGCCGGTGACGTGGTCACCCTTGCGCAGACCGTTCTTGCGGACCTGGGCGAGGGAGACGTACACGTCGTTCGGGCCGGGCAGGTAGCCCGACGTACGAATGAACGCGTAGTTGTCGAGGATGTCCAGGATGCCCGCGACGGGAATCAGGACGTCGTCGTCGGCGACCTGCGGCTCGTTGGGGCCGAACTCGTCGCGGCCGCGCCGGCCACGGCGGTCCCGGTAACGACCGCGGCGGCCGCGGCGGCCACCCTCGAAGTCGTCGTCGTCCTGGGGCCCGTTGTCACGCTGGCGGTCCTGGCGGTCCTGACGACCGCCGCCCTGCTGCTGGCCGCCCTGACGGTCCTGGCGCTGCTGGTTGCCACCGCCCTGACCGCCCTGACCACCCTGGCCGCCCTGCTGCTCGTCGCCCTTGCCACGGCGGTCGCGGTCGCCGCGGCCTCCGCGGTCACGGTCGCCGCGCTCGCCACGGTCACGGCGGTCGCGGCGGCCCTGACGGCCCTCGCCACCGTCACCGGCGTCGCCCTTGGCCTCGCCCTGGGACTGGGCGGGCGTCTCGGCCTTCGGCTCGCTCTTCGCCTCGGCGGTGACCGTCTCGGGGCTGCCGGCCTCGGAGGTCGCGCGGCGCCGGCGGCGCTCGGCCGGGGCGTCGTCTCCCCCACGCTCGGCTTCGCTCGCGCGGGAGGGGCCCCCGTCGGGCTGGCCGGGGATCTCGATCTGCTGCTGTGCCACGGCCTTCTCGGCCTTGGCCTCCGCCTTCTTGTCGGCGGGAGCGGCGTCGTCGCCCGTACGGGCCTTCGAGGTGGCCCGGCGCTTCGGCTTGGTCTCAGTGGCGTCCGCGGCGGCGGAGGACGCGGCCTTGGCCGGGGCTCCCCCGCCCGCCTGCGCCTCCTTGATGACCTCGATCAGCTGGCTCTTGCGCATCCGCGCGGTGCCCCTGATGCCGAGGCCGGATGCGACCTGCTGCAGCTCGGCCAGCACCATGCCCTCAAGGCCGGTACCGCGGCGCCGACGGGAGCCGGCACCGGTGGCAGGCGCGGAGGCGTCCGTGGCGGGCGCGGCAGCGGTCTCCTCGACACGTGCGCCCATCAGATCGGTGGTGTCGCTCACGAAGGGTCCTTCCCTGGAGCGGACGTCGGCCTGTCTGGCTCGGCGACCGGTTGTGCTGTCCGACAGTGGTCCTTGCTGTGTGGACCGTGCCGGGGCGGTGGTCCGCCAAAAGGCGGAGGGAATTTCTGGGATGGCGATTCCCGGGGCCGGGGCACTGAGGTTCCGTGTCCATCGGCTCGGTCACGCCGGTTCCGGAGCGTGCTCAGCACCGCTCAGCGCGTAGCACCCAATGCATGGCACAAAGCGATTTGGGGGGCTCCCGGAAGAATGGTTGTCCCGGACGGGGACGTGAAGCACCTCGCCATGGTGGGGTCGGGTGCAGACTTGAGGTTAACACTACCGGATCCAACAAACATTCCCCCTCTCGAAATCCGGCGACCGTGTGTCACGGAGCAAGCGGCAGCACGCTCGCCCCCGTGGCGTCGAGGCCCAGCCGGTTGGCCGCCCAGCCCTCTCCCGCCAGTCGTGCGACCTTGTCGGCCGCGGTGTCGGCGGCGAGCGCGAGCACGGTGGGCCCGGCGCCGGAGATCACCGCGGGAATCCCGTCGGCCCGCAGCCGCTCCACCAGCGCCGCGCTCTCCGGCATCGCCGGGGCGCGGTACTCCTGGTGCAGTCGGTCCTCGGTGGCGGGCAGCAGCAGCTCGGGGCGCCTGGTCAGGGCCTCGACAAGCAGTGCGGCGCGGCCCGCGTTGGCGGCGGCGTCGACGTGTGGAACGGAGCGCGGGAGCAGTCCTCGGGCGGTCTCCGTCAGGACCGGCTTCGCCGGTACGAAAACCACCGGAACGATGGAATCGGCGGGTTCCATCCTGATGGCGCGCGCTGATCCGCCCTCCATCCAGGACAGCGTGAAACCGCCGAGCAGACACGCCGCGACGTTGTCGGGGTGGCCCTCGATCTCCGTCGCGAGCTCAAGGAGCGCCTCGTCGTCGAGCTTGCTGTCGCCACCTATGGTCACAGCGCGTGCGGCCACGATGCCGGCACAGATGGCCGCCGACGAGGAGCCGAGGCCCCGGCCGTGCGGGATGCGGTTGGCGCAGACGATCTCAAGACCGCGCGGCTGTCCGCCGAGCAGATCGAAGGCGGTGCGCAGGGAACGTACGAGCAGGTGGCTCTCGTCGCGTGGGAGCGTCTCGCTGCCCTCGCCTGCGATGTCGATGTTCAGTCCGGAGTCGGCCACCCGGACGACCACGTCGTCGTACAGCCCCAGTGACAGACCGAAGGCGTCGAAGCCCGGGCCGAGGTTGGCACTGGTGGCGGGGACGCGCACCCGGACGGCGGCGGCGCGGAACGCTGGACCGGCCATCGCTCGATGACTCTCCTTGAGCTTGAGCTGCGAGATTGTCGAAATCCTGCGAGACATACGGAAAATGCGGAAGACCCGGAGGCCGCAGGGACGGCGCGGCACCGCGGCATATGCGGCGGGCGGGTTCGGTACAGCCTATCGAAGGAAGGTTCTGTGGCGACATAGGGCGCACAGGAGGCGCACGATGCGTGTCGTAAGCCCCTTGTGCACCCCCTGTCGGGCGGTACTGGGTGTACGCCGGATTCGCCACGGTTTCACGGCGGGTCCGGGGGCGGAACCGCCGCGGGGCGCCCCGGCGTTCGTGTCGGATTACGCCAGGCCGAGGCGCTCGGCGGCCGTTGCCGCGTCGACCGGGACCGTGACCGGCTGCGGTGCGCCCGCGACGGCCCAGTCGGGGTCCTTGAGGCCGTTTCCGGTCACCGTGCAGACGATGCGCTGGCCCGGGTCGACCTTGCCCTGCTCGGCGGCCTTGAGCAGACCGGCGACCGAGGCCGCGGAGGCGGGCTCGACGAAGACGCCCTCCTGAGCGGCCAACAGGCGGTAGGCGCGCAGGATCTCACGGTCCGTCACCTCGTCGATGAAGCCGCCCGACTCGTCTCGCGCGGCCAGCGCGAACTTCCACGAGGCCGGGTTGCCGATGCGGATCGCGGTGGCGATCGTCGAGGGGTCCTTGACGACCTCGCCGCGCACGATGGGCGCGGAACCGGACGCCTGGAAGCCCCACATGCGCGGGGTCTGCCCGGCGATCCCGTCGGCGGCGTACTCGGTGTACCCCTTCCAGTACGCGGTGATGTTGCCCGCGTTGCCCACCGGAAGGACGTGGATGTCGGGGGCGTCGCCCAGCATGTCCACGATCTCGAAGGCGGCGGTCTTCTGTCCCTCGATACGCACCGGGTTCACCGAATTGACCAGCGCCACCGGGTAGTTGTCGGAGAGGCTGCGCGCCAGCGTGAGGCAGTCGTCGAAGTTGCCGTCGACCTGGAGGATCTTCGCGCCGTGCACGAGCGCCTGACCCATCTTGCCGAGCGCGATCTTGCCCTGCGGGACAAGAACGGCACAGACCATTCCGGCCCGTACGGCATACGCGGCGGCGGAGGCAGACGTGTTGCCCGTCGAGGCGCAGATGACGGCCTTCGCGCCCTCCTCCTTGGCCCGTGTGATGGCCATGGTCATGCCGCGGTCCTTGAAGGACCCGGTGGGGTTGGCACCCTCGACCTTGAGGTGGACCTCGCAGCCCGTGCCCTCGGAGAGCACCTGCGCCGGCACGAGCGGCGTACCGCCCTCGCGCAGCGTCACGACCGGCGTGGTGTCGGATACCGGCAGCCGGTCCCGGTACTCCTCGATGATTCCGCGCCACTGGTGGGTCATTGCTCGTTACTCTCCTTCAACCCGCATGATGCTGGCGACACCCCGCACGGTGTCGAGGTTGCGCAACGCCTCGACGGTCCCGTTGAGGGACGCGTCGGACGCGCGGTGCGTGACGACGACGAGAGAGGCCTCGCCGCCTCCGTCCTGTCGGCCTTGCTGCCGAACGGTATCGATCGAGACACCGTGCTCGGCGAAAACGGTCGCAACCTGGGCGAGAACACCCGGTTTGTCCGCCACATCGAGGCTGATGTGATAGCGGGTCACGACCTCGCCCATGGGACTCACGGGCAGCTGGGTGTACGCCGAGTCGCCGGGCCCGGTCGCACCGCTGAGCTTGTTGCGGCAGACGGCGACGAGGTCGCCGAGGACGGCGGAGGCCGTCGGTGCGCCACCGGCGCCCGGCCCGTAGAACATGAGCTGCCCGGCGGCGTCCGACTCGACGAACACGGCGTTGTACGCGCCGCGCACGGAGGCGAGGGGGTGGCTCAGCGGAATCATGGCGGGGTGCACGCGCGCGGTGACCGATCCCCCGTCGGCGGCCCGCTCACAGATGGCGAGCAGCTTGATGGTGCAGCCCATCCGCGTCGCCGAGGCGAAGTCGGCGGCGGTGACCTCGGTCATGCCCTCGCGGTAGACGTCGTCGAGACGCACGCGCGTGTGGAAGGCGATCCCGGCGAGGATGGCTGCCTTGGCGGCGGCGTCGAACCCCTCGACGTCGGCGGTCGGGTCGGCTTCGGCGTACCCCAGGGCGGTGGCCTCGTCGAGGGCCTCCTGGTAGCCGGCCCCCGTGGAGTCCATCTTGTCGAGGATGAAGTTGGTGGTGCCGTTGACGATGCCCAGTACCCGGTTGACCTTGTCGCCGGCGAGGGACTCGCGCAGCGGGCGGATCAGCGGGATGGCACCGGCGACGGCGGCCTCGTAGTAGAGGTCCCTGCCCTGCTCCTCGGCGAGGGCGTGCAGCGCGGCACCGTCCTGGGCGAGGAGCGCCTTGTTCGCGGAGACGACGGACGCGCCGTGCTCGAAGGCGGTGGTGATGAGCGTACGGGCGGGCTCGATACCGCCGATGACCTCGACGACGACGTCGATGTCCCCGCCCTTGACGAGCGCGGTGGCGTCGGTGGTGACGAGGGCGGGGTCGATACCTTCGCGCACCTTGGAGGGCCGGCGCACGGCCACACCCGCCAGCTCGACGGGGGCACCGATGCGCGCGGCGAGATCGTCGGCGTGCGTCGTCATGATGCGCGCCACCTCTGAGCCGACAACCCCACAGCCCAGCAGCGCCACCTTCAGCGGACGCGTACGCATCATCCGACCTCGTTTCCTCATACCGTCACGGTGGGACCAGTCTCACTCACCGGACGGGGGTTTCTATCCCTCGTCCGGATCGTGAGATGTCTATTTCATTTGCGCGAGGGCGACAGACAGGAGATCTTCCGCCCCGCTCAGCATTGTGCCGTCATTCCTGTCAGCCGACGTCGAGACGCAGGAGGTCCTCCTCCGTCTCACGGCGGACGATCACGCGCGCCTCGCCGTCGCGGACCGCGACGACCGGCGGGCGCAGGGCGTGGTTGTAGTTGCTCGCCATCGAGCGGCAGTACGCACCGGTGGCCGGCACCGCGATGAGGTCGCCGGGCGCGAGGTCGGAGGGCAGGAAGGCGTCCTTCACGACGATGTCGCCGCTCTCGCAGTGCTTGCCGACGACGCGTACGAGCATGGGTTCGGCGTCGCTCGCACGGGAGACGAGCGCGACGCTGTACTCGGCGTCGTACAGCGCGGTGCGGATGTTGTCGGACATGCCGCCGTCGACGGACACGTACGTACGCAGTCCTTCGAGGGGCTTGATGGTGCCGACCTCGTAGAGGGTGAAGGCGGTGGGCCCGACGATGGCGCGCCCGGGCTCGACCGAGATGCGAGGCGTCCTCAACTTCGCGGCCTCGCACTCGCGCGTGACGATCTCGCCGAGCGCCTTGGCGATCTCGTGCGGCTCACGCGGGTCGTCGTCGCTGGTGTAGGCGATGCCGAGGCCGCCACCGAGGTCGATCTCGGGAAGCTCGACGCCGTGCTCGTCACGGACGGCGGCGAGGAGTGCCACGACACGACGGGCGGCCACCTCGAACCCCGCCATGTCGAAGATCTGCGACCCGATGTGGGAGTGGATGCCGATCAGTTCGAGCCCGTCGAGGGTCAGCGCGCGCCGTACGGCCTCGGCGGCCTGCCCGTCCGCGAGCGCGATGCCGAACTTCTGGTCCTCGTGCGCGGTGGCGATGAACTCGTGGGTGTGGGCCTCGACGCCGACGGTGACGCGGATCTGCACACGCTGCCGCGTGCCGAGCGACTGCGCGATGTGGGCAACGCGCACAATCTCCTGGAAGGAGTCGAGAACGATCCGCCCGACACCGGCCTCTATGGCCTGAGTGATCTCGTCCGTCGACTTGTTGTTGCCGTGGAAGGCGATCCGGTCGGCGGGCATCCCGGCAGAGAGGGCGGTGGTCAGCTCGCCGCCGGAGCAGACGTCGAGGTTGAGCCCCTCCTCGTGCAGCCAGCGCACGATGGCGCGGGAGAGGAACGCCTTCCCCGCGTAGAAGACGTCGGCGTCGTGCCCGAAGGCGGTACGCCAGGCACGCGCCCGCGCCCGGAAGTCGGTCTCGTCGACGAAGTAGGCGGGCGTGCCGAACTCCTCGGCGAGCGCGGCGACGCCGATCCCCCCGACGCCGACCTCACCGGTGTCCGTACGCGTGACGGTCTGGGCCCAGACCTTCGGGTCGAGGGCGTTCAGGTCGGCGGGCGGGGCGGAGTAGTGGCCCTCGGGCCAGACATCGGCGTGACGGGGCCCGGCGGGGTGTGCGGAACGGCTCATGGCTGTATGGGCTTTCTCAGAGATTCTGGAGACATCTAGAGATGTTCTGGGGCGTCGATGCCGAGCAGGGACAAGCCGCCGGCCAGCACCGTCCCGGCGGCTTCGGCAAGCGCGAGCCGGGCGCGGTGGGCGGCCGAGGGTTTCTCGTCACCCAGCGGAAGCACGGTGTGCTGGATGCCGAGCATCGCGTCGGCGGTGGTGACGAGGTGCCGGGCGAGACGGTCGGGAGCACGGTTGCGGGCCGCGGTGGCGAGGGCGTGGGGGTGGGCGGCGAGGGCGTCGACGAGTGGCGTCGCGTTGTCCTGTACGTCGCCGGGGGCGCTGCTGAAGCCGAGGGCGGCGGCGTTGCGGCTGAGGGCCCGGCTACGGGCGTGGGCGTACCGGACCCTGAAGAGGGGGTTGGTCTCGCGCTGGACGAGGTGGTCCGCGGTGATGCGGGGGCCGTCGTGCGACGCGGGGTGCAGCAGCGCCCAGCGGGCGGCGTCGCGGCCGAGGGGGGTGGGGTCCTGGACGGCCGGTACGGGCCGGACGTTGACCTTGAGAGGCGCCGGCGCACCGGGCCTGCCGTGGGCGTCGACGCTGACACCGAGAACGGCTGCCCAGGCCGGGGCGGGCTCGCCCTCACAGGACGTACGGACGAGGGCGCCCTGGGAGCGAAGGATCCGGGCGACGGCCTGAGCGGTGACGGCGGCCCGCACTTCACGGGGATGGTGAAGCTGTACGAGGTCCCCGGTGGGCTCGTCGACGAACCCGTACCGCGCACCGCGCCGCAGAACCTCGGCGACGAGGGCCTGCCCCCCGCCGCCGTCGAGGGTGATGTTGAGGAAGCCGGGCCCGGTGATGTCGACACCGGCCACGCCTTCCGCGCCCGCGAGGTGCGACCGCAGGATCTCGGCGACCTCCTGCGGCGGGCGTCCGGCGGGGCGGGCCAGTTGCAGGGCGACGTTCGTGGCGTAGTCCCCACGGCCGCCGGGACCCGGGGGCGCAACCTGGGCCCGCTCCGGCACCGGCGCGACAAGCTCACCCGCGTCCACCGCGCAGCGCACTGCACGCAGGACGGTACGGGAGAGCTCGACGGGGGTCACGGGACAAGCGTAGGGGAGGAGGGGGGTGGGTAGGCGAACTGGTTTGGGGGAGGGTCCGGGATGTGGACGGTGGGGTTGGGACGGGCACGGGGGCGGGGCGGGCCGGTGGCCGGTGGGCTGGTGCGGGCCGGTGGGGGTTGCCGCGCCGGGTCGTCGAGTCGCCGGAGTGGGGTCGGGGCGGGGGAGTGGAGTCGGGGCGGCGGCGACATGTCCGTCCTCGGTCTGGCGCGATGAAGTGGGTGAAGTGAGTGACGTGAGTGAAGTGGGATCGCATGGCAGGGAACCCGGCGGGGACGCGCCATCAGCTGCGGGCGGCCACGTCGCCACGCCCCCTGTGGCCGTCGGCTGACGGCTGAGGGCTGAGGGCTGACGACCTCGGTTGTCGGCTGACGGCTGACGGCTGACGGCTGACGGCTGACGGCTGACGGCTGACGGCTGACGGCTGACGGCTGACGGCTGACGGCTGACGGCTGACGGCTG
>NZ_JBVIPT010000002.1:577294-675033 GCF_055577685.1 Streptomyces sp. NPDC033178 | reverse complement strand
GACGGCTGACGGCTGACGGCTGACGGCTGACGGCTGACGGCTGACGGCTGACGGCTGACGGCTGACGGCTGACGGCTGACGGCTGACGGCTGACGGCAAGAGTCTCGGCTGTCGACCTCGGTTGTCGACTCAGCTGCCGGCGCGGCCGGCGCGCTCCGTCTCGCCGGAGCCGTAGACGCTCTCGGCGCTCTCAAAGGACGCACCGGTGGGCGGAGCCTCCCGCCGCTCCAACAACTGGCGTACGAGCCTGACCAGTTCGGCGGGCTCGAAGGGCTTGGCCAGGAAGGCGTCGACGCCGACGTCGAGGCCGTTCTCGACCTCGTACTGATTGCAGGCGCTCACGATGGCGAGGGGGAGGTTACGGGTCCGCGGATCGGCCCGGAGCCGGGCGGCGGTACGCAGTCCGTCGAGCCGGGGCATGACCACATCGAGGGTGACCACATCGGGCCGGACCTGGTGGATGACGTCCAGGCACTCGACACCGTCGGCCGCGGTCACGACCTCGAGACCCTCCAGCTCGAGATTGACCCTGATCAGTTGCCGGATGACCTTGTTGTCGTCCACAACAAGCACCCGACCCGACGCGCCTGGCACAACTCGAGAGTAGGTCGGCACGTGGGGCCGCGTCCGGCTTTTCCCCACTTCCACCCCGCGCGAGCGATCCCGAACCCACCCGTAACCCACCCGCCGCCCAAGATCGAAACGACCCGCGACACCCCCTCCCCCACCCCCAAAACCCGTTCATGACGACCCCGAAAGAGCTGGTAGGGTTCTACCCGTCGCCGCAAACACCGCGCCCGACACGCCCCCGTAGCTCAGGGGATAGAGCAACGGCCTCCGGAGCCGTGTGCGCAGGTTCGAATCCTGCCGGGGGCACCCTGTATGAGGTGCCCAGAGACCCCGCCATCAGCGCTTTAGCTGAGGACGGGGTCTTGGCGTATGTGCAGGCAGGTGCCGCCGAAAGCAGCCGTTTGCCAGTGATCACGTAATGACGACGTAATGATCTTGGCGACCCTTCCGGCAGGTCAACGGCCGTTTGTCGTCCCCTTGAGCGTAGCTTTCCGACACACCTCCGACACGACGAAAGCCCCGGATCACTCCGGGGCTCGCGTGAGGGGCGTGTGGGCCCTGCAGTCTTTGGTGTCGTCCCCCTCTCCCAGGCCCGCCGAGATCCGGTCGTTCATCTCCTGCTCCTGGCCGTCGATGCACTTGGCGTAGATCTTCAGCAGCACGTCGACCGAGTGACCGGCACGGGCCGCCACCTCCGGGGCGGGTACGCCGGAGTTGAGCCACTGGGAGACGCCCGCGTGGCGGAGGTCGTACGGACGGAAAGCCAGGACCGAGGAGACCTGTTCCGGCAGGAGCGCCAGTTCCCTCGTCTGCTTCCACACACGGGAGTACGACGACGCGGCCACGACATTGCCCCGCTCGCTCGCGAAGAGCCGGCCGTCCTTCGCTGTGCCGAACTCCTTCACGTGCTCACGAAGCAGCCGCACCAACGGAGGTGGGATGGGCACGATCCGTACCTCTCCCTCTGCCCGCTGCTTGAGACCCCTCCGATCGTGCGCCTCGCCGGAGTCGGTCCATGCCTTGCCCGCCGTCGGCCGGGTCTCAGCCAGTTCGATGCGGCCCCAGCCCTTCGCCGGGAGCGTGCAATCCGAGCGACGTAGGCCCAGCGCCTCACCGGGCCGTACGGCCGCGTAGTACAGGCATCCGAAGAACGCCCGCAGTCGTCGACCGCTGGCCCGCTCGTAGCCGCCCACGTACGTCACCGCCGACAGCAACTCACGCGCCTGCCGAGGGTTGACCACCACCCGCCGGTCGACCTCCTGCACTGGCCGCTTGCCCCTCTTTCGCCGCACCCGGCTCAGCGGATTGGACGGCAGAGCCTCCAACTCCACAGCGAACTCAAGGGAGTTGAAGACCACCGCGCGCCGTCGCCGGTACGTCTGCGTTGCCGCGGGCTTGCCGTCCAGCTTCCGGCCGAGTGCGCCGATCAGCTCATGAACCCGAGCGATCTCCTGCAACTCCGCAACCGGAAGCGACGCTTTCTCAATCCAGCGCACCGCGGAAGCGATCTCCTCAGGCCGCTCCCTCTCCCTACGAGGCGGAGGCAGCAGGTACGAACGCAGCGCTCGCCGCAGGATCTCGACAGTGGGCCGCCCACGCCCCGGCTTGACCAGTGCGGGGACAACCGTTGCCAACGAGTCGGTCACGCTGTCCCGCTGCTTCGCCGACGCCTCCGCCCACCGGCCATCGATGTACTTGAGTGCCAGCTCCAGGAACGACAGCGCCGCCTTGCCACCTCGGAGCGAGTCCGGCAGACCAGTCACGGTGTCGAACGGCTCGCCCTTGTCCGCCGCCCGGAGCAACTTCGCGCGGAAGCGGTCGGCCAGCGCCTTCGTCTTGTGCGATTCGTGGAACGGCTCGCCGTCAACGGACCAGCGCACGAGGTACGTCGGTTTCTTCGCCGACCGGTTGATACTGAGCTTCCAGATGACGACCTTGTACGACTTCACGACGCGGCCCCCTCCGCACGCTTCTCCAACCAGTCGTTGAGCACGTCCCGCCGGACCCGAAGCTCCCCGTTCGGTAACCGGATGCAGCGAGGGGCTATGCGCAGTTCCCGCCAGCGGTAGAAGGTGCGCCGAGAGATCCCGCCCAGCTCTTCGAGCACCTGCCGCACGGTGAGCAGTTCGGCCGCTTTCTCACGCGCCATGAGGACCACCGCCCTCCCGCACCGAGGCGGCCAGGAGTGCCGCCTCAGACGAGTAGCCGCGCCCGGCGTAGCGCCACTGGCCGACCGTGACAGTCGACCGCGTGCCGATACCGAGAGCCGTGCGCTGTTCCTCCGCACGGTGTTCTGCACGGGCCTGACGGAGTGCGGTGAGGGTGGTGGAGTAGCGGCGTGACTTCGTGGAGAAGTGGCCGCCGTAGCCGAGCATGTGCGCCCAGCGCCGCAACCCGAGAGGTTCGAACGGGGGCAAGCCGCCGAGCCACCAGCAGGTACTGATCAGGCGGAGTACGTGAGCCCGTACGGGCAGCATGACCAGGTCCCGTGCGTGGTGAACCCGGCCGTCCACCGCGCCGGCGGACTCCGCTCCCTTGGTGGCGTACTTGGCAATGTAACCCGCGACCGCAGTCGAGGTGAGCCGCTCCCCCGCGCCGAACGCAGCGATGGGGCGCACGTCGACCTGTTCGCCAAAACACAGCACACGAGGACCGACGACTTCCGCGCCAGGAGCAACGAGCCGCACGCGACCGACGACCTCCCGCGCCGCCTCCGCCAGAAGAGCCGTTGTCGCCCAACCAGGCGGGACCGAGGTCGGTCCGTCCGGACCATCGAGGCGGATCACGGCATGGAAGTGGACCAGGCCGCGCCGCTGATACTCGGCCACCTTCGCGTACGAAAGCCGGACGGCATCGCTGCTCTCCGTGCGGGACACCCCAACCCTCCGAGCGATCTCGCGACGCAGCTCCAGCCCGAAGCGGTGCCAGAGTCGCCCGGCGTGCGCCTGCCAGAGCACGGCCCCGGCGTAGTCGTAGCAGCGCGGACAGAGCGGTTCACCGAGCCGGGGATCGTCCGCCGTATGTCGCTTGTGGCAGCCGCCCGGCGATCCGTGTCGGCAGCACTCCCCCGCCTTCCGGGGGCGGCAGGCTCGTACCCGTCCGTCTCGTTCACGGCGAGTGTGGACCGGGCCGAAGCCGGGAGCGGTCAGGGTGGCGAACACCCGAGGGTGCCCGCTCACCTCCGCCGTGATGTTCTTGCCGCCGACGAGCCCGGCCCGGATCAGCTGATACGTGTCTGCTCGGTAGAGCCGAGAGCAGGTCGGGCAGACAGTCGCCCGACGGTTGCCGCACGCGGTCAGCAGCCGACCGCCGTAGACGTCCGACTCGTACGAGAACAGTGCCTCGCCCGTAGTCGTGTCGAAGACGGTTGCCCCGCCGACCAGGTGAATCGGGTTGGTGCAGCCGCCGAGGCGGACGATGTTGCGCCGCCAGGCCGCGAACTCAGGCTCCGAAGCCCTTGCGACCAGGGCAGCAACGCTCTTCGGGAGAGGTGCGGTCATCGCCGATCACCGCCCCCGAACGCCTGCCACATCACGGCTGTGATCCCCTGCGGTCGGGTCTTCGCGCTGAACCTGAGTGTCGGATCGGTGAGCCATAGTGCGGCGGCGTGCGCCGGACACAGGTGCTGCTCGAAACCGTCGAGCCCAACGAGGACGACCTGTTCCCGTCCGACACAGGTCGGCCGTTCCTTCTCCCTCAACTCGCAGTCCGGCTGAGGGGATTTGCGCGAACGATGCGCGGTGGACAAAGTGTGAGTGCTCCTTTCACTGCTCATGTGGCGGACGGAGTGGGTTCCTGACGGGGTCGGGTTTGGCGACTTCGCGCCCCGTCGGGAGCCCGTCGTACGGGCGGTCACTGCCGTTCCTCGGGCGGGATCGCGATGAAGCTGTACGCGATCGGTCCGAACTCACGGCGTGCGTTGTAGTAGCCCTCGCCGATGTCCTCCACCGGGACGCCGAGCGGTGCGGCCACGTGCTCCGCACCCGCCCTGCGAGCAACGGAGTTGGCAGCGTCGACGAAGACCCCGAAAGACGCGGTACTAGGCACGAGGGCAGCGGGGTTGGCGGTGAGAAAGTCCGCCAGCTCACGGAGGCCGGCGATGAACGCGGTGCGATCACCGGAGCGGATGAAGTACTCGGGCATGGCTCGCCCACCTTTCTGCGATCGGGTCGGGTTGATTCAGAAGCGGAGTTGGCCGAGGAAGCCGCTCGCTCCGTCGAGGAGCGTCTGAACGACCGGCGCGGCCACGGTGCTTGAAAGCAGGAAGCCGAAGGCTCCGCAGAGCAGCACGTCGGGCAGACGCAGGTAGCGGATGCGCAGCAGGAACCAGATCAGGAGGCCGAGCAGCAGCACGGCCGACATGGATACCAGCACGGCGAATCTCCCTCACTTCGTCACGGCGAGCAGTTCGGGCAGGGCGGGGGCCAGGTGCGCGTATTCGGCCGCGATGGCTTCCGCCTCCGCCTCAGTGGTCAGGTGAGAGCGAGCCCGCTCCCAGCCGTCGCCGGAGGCGAGCACCGCCGTACCGGCCTGTTCCGGCGTGATGGCTTGCGCCGCCTTGAGCGCGTCGGGGTTGAGGTCACCGAGCGCCATTTCCGCCGTACCGGGGTCGGCCACTCGGTGGCACACGCGTCCGCCGAGTTGTGCACGCAGTGCCGTGACACCCGGCCCCAGGTCGGAGCCAACCCGCTGTCCGGCCACGACGAGGAACACGCCGAGTGCCGCGCCGAGTTGGGCCAGCCGGATCAATGCCGTACCGGCCGCCTGTGCTTCGTCTTTCTCATTCCGGCTCGCGACGAGGAACAGTTCGGCGATCTCGTCGACGATCACGACCACGGGGATCGGGCGTTCCTTCTCCGGCAGGCCCCAAATGTTGCGGACGCGAGCCGTCCGGCAGATGGTCATGCGGTCGAGCGTCAGGTCTACGAGTGCCACCAGGAGCTTGACCGCCTGCTCGCGGTTGGTCGCGAGCGCGGACAACCGCGGCTCGTAGAGCGACAGTTCCATGCCGCCTTTGCAGTCGATGCCGACCAGCGCGACCGGTTGCGGAGCCAGGCCCGCAACGAGTGCGTTGATCAACGTCGATTTGCCGGAGCGGGTGGCACCGACGATCAGCCAGTGCGGCACGCGGCGTAGATCCATCACCCACGCGGCACCGGTCTCCAGCGCACCCACCGTCACGCGGAGCAGGTGACCGGGCCCGCGCTGCTTCGGAATCCGAGGAGCGGCCAACGGGTCAGCCACCGAGGCAGTGATACGCACGGTTCCCGGCTTCCAGGAGGTCACCCGTACCGCGTGGACCTGCCACTCCTCCGCCATGGCGAGTGCCGCCTTGACGAAGTCCTCGGGCACCTGCCCGGGTAACAGCCGCACCAGCAGCCAGAATCCGCCGGCGGTCGGGCGTATGAGCCCACGCCGAGGCACGCGCGGCTGAGGCGGAGGTGCCCCGTTGCCGACGAGCCCGGATACCACGGTCAGTGCCGGTCGACGGCTCACAGCGAGCCGACACCCAGCCATCAACGGCCGCCAGGTGTAGGCCACCCGGAAAGCCACGGCCGGGAAGCCGAGTAACAGCCACCAGCCCACCGGGTAGCGACGGCGCAGGGCCGGGCCTGCGATAAGCAGGCCCGACACCAGCACTGTGGCCACCAGCAGTACCCAACTCGGCCAGGTCGCCCCGGTCGAAGGGTTGGAGGCCAGGGTCATCACTGCCCGGCCCCCTTCCCCGCCGGAGCGTTCAGGGGGCGGATCTCCGCGGCACGGAAGGCGACCCCGTGTCGCCCGTCGTTCTCCCACGGGGTGGCGACCAGGTCCCGCACGGTCACCGGCATACCGAGCTGCACGCCGGACGGCTCACCGGCCACGCTCACGTTCACTACGTCTGCCGATGACCCAGCCATCAGGCACAGGCCGACTTGGTACACGGTCTTTCCGGTCTCGCGGTCAACGCGAAGCTGACCGGTCTCACGATTGGCGATGCGCGGAGCCGGGGGTACGGCACAGATGATCCCCGTGAACTTCGCGGTGTCGATCGGAAGGCTTGCCACTGTTCTGGACTCCTCATCTCGGGCACCCGAAGGCGAATCCTTCGGGTTGCTAGACCACCCGTAGTACGGGTTGAGACTCCAGAGTGCGACCCGTAGTACGGGTTGTCAACCGTCCTGTGATGGGGGACGCTGTCCAAGAAGTTGGTCAACTTGCCCAACTTCTTGGACAGCCGCGAGGCGAACCGGCCTTGGAGGGCCCTGCATGCCGCCGAAAAACACGCAGCCGAAGTACCGGCAGATCGCCGACTACCTGCGCGAAGGCATCCTGAACGGCACCTTCCCCGCCGGCCAACCACTCCCCTCCGAGGAGGCGTTGGCGAAGCAGTTCGGCGTGACGCGTCCCACGGTCCGTCAGGGACTCACGGAGCTACGGGCATCCGGTCTCGTCGAGGCGATCATGGGTAGGGGCACGTTCGCCCGCTCCCCCCAGAGCCGCCCGAGCCTCACCCGCCCGCGCGGCGTGCGCCTCGCGCCCGACGGCCGATATGTGGAGGCCGACGGCATCCGCTGGACGGATGCCGAGCCGCCAGTAGCCACCCGAACGGACGCCCCGTTGGCCCTGGCCGACCTTCTGCGCATCCCTCCGGGCGAGCCGATGTTCACTTACGACGCCTTGCAGACGGCTGACCATGGCCGCCTCCGCCAACTCCACCGCACATACGTGCCGTTCTCCGTACTGATCGACACCAAGTACGAGGAGGAGGCGCCACCCCCGGCGCCGGAGCTCTACGGGGCGCTCGCCGAGCTGAACCACGTACTCCATTTCACGGAGTACGTCCGCACCCGCATGCCTATGCCTGACCAGGCCCAGGCCCTCCGACTCCCGGACGGAGTGCCGCTCCTGCACGTCATCCGAGTAACGCTCAACGAGAGAGACAAGCCTCTAGCACTTGAGGAGTTCCACCTCCCTGGCAACGACTTGGAAATCTCATTCAAGCTGTAGCCAGGCCCCCCAAGTCGCACCGGAACGGAACCCCGGGTTGGCTCAGACTTTCTTTACGTCATCAAGGCGGCTCGCTCCGCTCCCCGCGCGCGGCCCGGCCCCTGCTCTCCTGTCTCCGCCCCGCTCCAGCCCAGCCGGCGTCCGTGCCGCGCTCAGAGCATGCAGCCACCTGATGCCAGAGAAGGGGTACGTCGTGGCTGGGGCAGTCGGCTACGCGGCTTTACGGAGCCACTTTGGCGCGAGCCTCGAAGATCATGGCCCTAACGTCGTGCTTTACCGGGCAGGTCCACAGACTGCCCGACGCGCCGGAAGCTTATGGGGCCATGATCACTCGCGCCAAAGCAGCGCCACCCCAAAGCCGCTCCGCCGACCTGACGGCAAACGGGCCGCAAACGCCCCATCGAGCCAAGCAGCACTAGACTAGCGCCGCCCCGTAAGGGATTATTCGCACATCAGGTCGAATATCTATGAATAAGGGCAGCCAATTCTTCACGCAAGGGGCGATTAGTGATCCTTCGCAATTACATCGAGTGCCCGGCATGCCAAGCAGCAATTGTTCTACGAGTCGGCATTGCACGCGAACGACAGCTCGTCACTGTCTCATGCCCCACTTGCCACTCCGCGATCAGAGGGGAAACATACGAAGCTAGTGACGGCCTTCCGCGACTTTCCCTGCCTGGTATCACTCTAATCGATCCCGAACGCGCGGACACAGAATGGCACACAGTTACAACCTATGGGGACCTGCCAAGCGATCCAGCAACCGGAGAGTTCTCATCCTTCCTTGCTGCATCCCAATTATTCGGTGATTATTTTAAGCGATACATGCAATGCCTATCCATCGTCAGATGGTTCGGAGACCGGATCGACCCACTGGAGCATGCCTACGCATTCTACCTCGGAGAAAAGTGGGATCTACTAGATTCGGTAATGAAGCGCAATTTCGAAGAGGCGTGGCCAGACAGCCCATCCGCACTGGACCGCCACACGGCGTTGCATCGGCTCCTGTATATGCTGGTGTCGTCCATAGATCCCGATGGTGCGTATCCCAAGAGCAAACAAGATACATGGTCGCGAACGTTTAAGAAGGAAGCAGAGTTCGCAAAATGCGCTCACTCCATTATTACGAAACCCGAGTTCGGTGCCGCAAATAAAAGAGCATCCGAGCAGTTCTTGAGCCTTCTGCGCAGCAATCAGGAATGGACTCCAGCCCTGACCGTTATCCATCTTCGCGCCATCGGCACCCCGATTCCACGAGGATGGCAATTTCCCGCTGGGCGTATCGATTCATTACGAGATGCCTACAGGCAGAATTTCGAGGTAAGCTGCCAAATGCTTCCCCTGGTGATTCGCATGCAGAATATTGCCGAAGGTCGGGATTCTGAAATCATCCGCGACCCTACTGACGCTCAGGGATGGGCGCCGAGGGCACTTAGCCCACGTGACCAGGTAAATAACCTCAATCAATACGCGAAGGCCAGGGCGGCAACCAAAGAGGCTTACCTAGATCGCCATACCCTCCTCCGCTACCACTGGAATGCCGCCTTCAATAGAGACGTGCGCAACAGTATCGCACATGCAGAATTCGATTACACCATGCATGACGGCATGATCAGCTACAAGGGGAGAGAAGTCCCTTTCTATACTTTCACCGAAGCGCTCATCAAACAGATCTCACTTCTCGGTTTCTGGTTGGATCTATGTAAGCTCTTTAAAATCTACGGGTCACGATGGGATCCGGAAAACGAGAAGTTCCTAGGGCTAGATTAGTGTGAGCGCAACCGATGGACCGGCAGGCATGTCGAACCCCCCGCGCTCCATTCCGATGGCGGCGAAGTCGCGCCCATAGCCGCCCCTCGATGGCTGACATCAACAGAAGGGAACACTGGCGTATCTAAGCGGTCGCAGCCGGATCGCATAGCGGCGCTCAAGGCAAGGGAGAGAAGCCGGCGGACTGATCGAGCTGAAACGGTGAGCCGTGCGAGTGGGCACCCACCCCTGCCGCTCGGTGGATGCGATGGCGTCGGCGACATCAGAGGGCGGTGCAGGCCACGCCTTGGAGGTGTGGGGTTGATCGCTTACCCGCCGCCGTCGGCAGGTACCCGTCGCTGCGCTGTCCCTGGGCCGTCGGACAGTGACCAACGTCGACAGACGGCGACAGGTGGTGCGCACATCGAACGCAGGTGAGCCCAGCTCGAGCCAGCGCCAGTCGACTTGAGCACCCGTTGAAGCCAATTCTCCGTGATCTGACAAACCATCGGCGGCGGACGCTAGCGTCGGTATAGTTAATGCTCCTTCCCTCGGCGCGCATGCTGACGGATCACTAACTCTGTTGGAGCATACAAATTGGCCGACTACGACTTCCGTACTCTCTCGCCTAACGACTTCGAATTATTGATTCGTGATCTTCTCGAAGCCGAGTATCGCTGGCGCTTGGAGGCGTTCGGTCGTGGTCGCGACGGAGGCATCGACTTACGGGCGAGCACGGCAGCAGGGAAGGTCGTCGTCCAGTGCAAGCACTACCTCGGCTCGTCGTTCTCGGACCTTCGCACGTCGGCACGTCGGGAAGTTCCAAAGATGGACAAAGAGAAGCCCGACCGCTATCTGTTCGTCACGTCCCAAGATCTAAACAGGACACAGAAAGACACCCTCGCTGGTGACCTCCAGCCGTGGCTTTCTGACACCGCCGACCTACTGACCCAAGCTGATATCAATGGCCTAATCACGCGGCATCCAATAGTAGAGCAACAGCATTTTAAGCTTTGGCTCGCCTCGACAACCATTTTGGAACGCATTGTCCAGAGCGGCATCTGGGAGCGCAGTGAGGCGCTACTTGAGGACATTAGGGATCGAGTTAAGCTGTATGTTCCAACCAGCAGCTTCAAAGCGGCATACGAACTAATCGACGATAAGCATGTGGTCGTCCTAACGGGTTCGCCGGGAGTCGGCAAGAGCATGCTCGCCGAAATGCTTGCTCTAAGGTACTGGCACGAAGACTGGCAGATCATATCGGTGGGAACCGACGTTGACGACGCATGGAGGGCATACAAGTCGGGTCGCAAGCAGGTATTCCTGTACGACGATTTTCTCGGACAGACGGACCTCAGCGAAAGGCGCGCGAAGGACAGTTCAGTAATACGCCTAATGGACCGCGTGGCGCGGAACCCAGATAAGCGGCTTGTCATGACTACAAGATCGCAAATTCTTCAACAAGCTCGACTAATCAGCGAGCCGATCGCTCATGCAGACTTACGAGTTGTCGAGTTCGTAATAAAGATTGCTGAGTACGGGGCGATCCAACGAGCCCGCATACTGTACAATCATCTCTATTTTTCTACCCTGTCACGAGAAGTCGTCAGGGAGTACGTAGAGAATTCTTCCTACTGGACAGTCGTTAGGCATAAAAACTTCTCCCCGCGGATCCTGGAATTGGTCATCAAGCGGCCTCACGCGTCGGCGGATGAACTCGCGCGCACTCTTAACCACACGCTTGACCATCCGCTGGACCTTTGGAGAATAGTATTCAACAATGGATTGTCGGATCTTGCGCAACGGCTGACGCTTACACTTGCCTCATTTCCTGTTCATGGCGCCAACTCCAGGGACCTTAAGGATTTGGTTAAAAAAGAGGCGAAGCCAACGGAGTATACGAGCGCACTTCGAGTACTAGAAGGCACCTTTGTCAGCCTGGAAAAAACGGGTGACGGGGCCACAATGATCGCCTACGCCAATCCAAGCGTGCGTGACTTCACTCTCGCTTTCCTTGACGAAGAGCCGGACTACCTGATGGCCATCATCTGGGACGCAGTGCATCTGGCTCAAGTGAGCACGCTCCTGGTATACGCGGTATCCGAGCTTGACGGTAAGCTCCGCTTCCCGAACTGCGCCGAAACAGTTACTCGCCACACAAGCTCCATTCTCAGGAAGATGATGGAGCTCATCGCCAAAGAAAAAGAGGCCAGCAAATCTGATTCACGCGGACTGGCTAGGATATATCAGCGAACGATTAAACCCCTTCTCAACTCTCTGCAGCCAGCGCATCGACTGCTAGAGAAATCGTTCAATGAGCTCCTTGCAGTGACAACCGAACTTCTTAAGGGCTCAGCCTCGGGATATATGGAGCCGGACGATTGGAGGCCCTTCAATGTGGCCTTGATGATGCGCTACGCAGAAGATCCGGATCCTGTCCGAGATGATCTGCGATGGGCCTTCGAAAGCTGGGGTGAATTGCTGTACACGCTAGATGATGTGACCGCATTCAAGGATTTCTTTGAGTCGTACGGCTCAGTTCTGGAGCAACAGTTCGACCCTAGTGAAAAGTTTTACGAGAGCGTCTGGTCTGGGTTGCGGCAGGAGCTGGAGAGCTTATCCGGCAATGAGCAAGATCGTGATTCTGATCATCAGTGGGTTGACGACGTTGAAACAATGGCGATTAGAGTCGGCGTCATCGATGACATGAGATCAGACATTGAGTCTGCTCGAGATTCGATTGAACAACATTACGCATACGACGAGTATCCCCGCGATCGGCCCCCCTCTGGGATGGGGTACGGATTCCCAGGCACCTCCGTATCGCCTTCCGAGCGTAGGGCGATCGAAGGCATGTTTCGCGAGCTTTCATAGCGCCCGGAGACCGCAGCCGTCTGCCTCGCCGGCATCTTCGGGCCCGGCGTTGGCCACAGCGGCAATCGCTTCTTGCTGCTCGTTGGTGTTTATCGGGCTCGTGGCCGTTGCTGTCTTCGGCTTGGGCATCTTCATGGCTCTCGTGGAAGCCCTCAGCGGATGACCCTGCTGAGGTACAGCAGCGAGGTACAGCAACCCCAGCAACCGGCGGCGCCCCACCGCCGCCCCATGACCTTCAATGACCGGTCTCTGTAGAGCTACGGATCAGAAGGTTCTGACATCCGTGGCTGACATCAACGACGCCGGACGGAAGCGAACACCAGCGTCTCTGTCCGGCCGCCGCACCAGTTACCGATCTCAGCCGATGCATGCCCGGATCGAACTCCTAAAGCGGCTGTCGCAGGTTCGAATCCTTCTGGATGCGCCCGGCAAAAGGCCCCAGACCGATCATTATCCGAGGCCTTGAAGTCCACTTCTGACATCAACGCTGGGGTCACTCGCGACCGGGCCGCCTCTTGAGCAGGCGATCCTGGACGACGTGCATACAGGTCTACAGACTGCCCCATGCGCCGGGATCTTACGGAGCCGTGATCACTCTCGCCAAAGGAGTTCCAGTCCAAAGCCGCTACGCCGACCTTCGATGCTGAGGCGACCAACTCGACAGATGCCCTTCATTGGAGTCGAGCGACTCATCCATCGTCAGGGAAACGGTGTATAGTTCGATTTCCTCAGCATTGTGCTGATGGGCGGCTTCCTCCAGCTCGCTGAGGAATTCGTCGACCTTGGGCCGTTCGTCAAACTTTAACATGGCAGTGCGCACAATTGTCCCCAGCATGAAGTCTGGGTATCTGCTCGCACCTTCATCTTGGGAACTGATCTTCGAGTTCATCTTGAACAGGTCCCGCCAGATCAAGGTGAACGGCGAGATTTCGTAGATATCCGTTCGGGCCGTCCAAGCATCGTGGGGGATGCGCCATGCGCGTCGCAAACTGGATTTTTGCAGCTTGCTGGACCCGGCCACCGAGACGCAACCGCGAAGCGTGACGCCCCCGCCGCCGGCCTCCTTGAGCACGCGCGGGACGACTGACAAATAGTCGAAGAGGAAGGTGACACGATCGTACGGTTCGATGCGAACCGACATCTCAGCCGTGGCGCTGTCAGCGCCAAACCCCGATACCGGAAACAATCTCGGCGTCATGCTGTAAGAACGATTTTTGGTACCAGTGACCGCGACGCCAGGGGAATACACGGTTATCGCAGCGCGACCAGGATTCTCCACAACCAACTGTGCCAGCTCAAGATTCTCCGGATTTACATCCCCAGAGATCTCCCACTTTCCGGATCGATTCACGAGTACTCGGCTATTGGGTTCCCAGATAGCAGCATTGAGGAAGACCTTTGGGCGTCCACCGTCGAGTCGATGCTTCAGAATTTGCCAGCCCAACGCGGTAAAGGCTAGAAGGAAACTGAGCAGGGATACTGCGAGGGCTAGTACAGCGACAGGGATCCCGAACAGCTCGGGCACCGTCGAGGCCGCAATCATCATCGCTGCATGGTAGCTCGGGCACGCGGAGGGATCATTAGATTGCGAAAATTCGGGTCACCAAGGTCGAAGAGACCCACCCCTCGCGGAGGCAATTCGACGTCGCGGTACCACGTACTAGGAACGCTGTCGCCTGAGCGAGTGTCAGCCATACGTAGGTGTCTGGGCGTAGCAGGCACAGAAACCGCCGTTGGGTAGGATCTCAAGCTGTCTCGCTCCAACAGGGAGGCTATGTAGGAGACCTAGAGATCAACCAGATGAACCAAGCGCTGCGACGAGCTCTTGCACTTTGCCCTCCAGAACCACGTCGTCTTGCTCGTCCACCCACCGCACGACGGTGGTCGGGAGGTCTGCACTCGCCGCTTCCCTGAGCCGCCGAGACAGATCCTGTGGCAGAGGTCGGTTCGTGACCACTAGAAGGCCAACAAACGGAATCCTGCCGTAGTTCCGCGCTGCCGCGGCGGCGTGGATGACTTTGCGAAGCATCGAGCCTGTCAAGACGCTTTCACCCGCCTTGATCTGCACGCCGATCAAGGCGCCAGGGCTTTGTACGACTACATCGATACCAAGATCCTCAGGCCCACCGACCAGACGCGTATCGGGATAAACTCTGGCAAGACGATCAAATACTTCACGCTCGTAGACGAGCGCTGAGACTCGTGCCACCAATGGGTCATTGGTGGCCCTGGGATCAAGGGAGCTCAAAACCTGTAGCGCTTGCCGCGCATCCTGTGGCGCCTCCTGCTCGATGCTGGCAACGATTTGGTGCCTACGGCGAGACATCAGCAGCTCATAGTCCTGATAGCGAGCCCGCGTGAGTGGCGATCCGTTGATGGCCATGATCAGGAGAACAACGCCGGCCAGAAGAAGGGCGACCGAGCCAGCTTGGTTGCCGGTCTTAAAGACTGCGGCCACCCCTGCGCCAGCCAGGGCGACACCCGACAGAGCTGCCCCCAGACGCTCCCAACGCGACAGCGGGGCGGCGTCAGATCCGGGAATCTCAGGCACTTCGTCAGCAGTCGACACATCCGGCAGCTTATCTACCGCGATCTAGTCTCGGCAGACCTCTCCCAGATCAGGGGGCTGCCTAAGACGGGACTGATCGATTCGTTCGTCTTGCAGGCTCGGAGGCCAACCCACATAGCAACGTCGTGTAGAGCAGAACTCAGGCCGGAGGCAGCAAGAAGACCGTTGGCGCGGCGCTCCTCCGAGGCAGCCATCCGTCTCATTCAGCCCCGTTCACGGCCGTTTAGACGAGGCTAGTGCAGGACCATCGCCTGGCGACCGAACGTCTGTGAACGCGGTTGAATGCCCCCACCCAGAGCCCAACACCCCACCAACACATTTGGAAAGCATGCTGGGCCGGCTCTGAACGCGTTGGCCGTGACGGCCAACGGGACGCGCAGCAAGGCGGTCTCTGTACAGTCGTTCTCGACGTAGGGGCTCACCCAAGCCCCTCGCTGCGGTAGAAGACTTCCATGCTCAGTCTCATGCGAAGACTCGTCCAGAGCCGCGCGTGGAGGATCGCTCGGGTGGTGTGCTACAGCCTGGCGGGCACCTTCGCGGTAGGGATCTTCATCGTCCTCCCGGTGACAGCCCAACTCAGTGGGTGGAATGACGATGCTGAGGATCCGCCTGTCAATTCTGAGACTCCGTCGGCCGCAGACACACCGGTTCGATGGACGTACCAAGGGCAGGCATGCGCAGATGGCCGATCTTCCGACTCAATTGGTCGCCAGGGAGCCTGTAGCCATCACGGAGGCGTTGCGTCCGTGTACGAGGGAGACGACGGAACGGTTCTAAGGTGTGGAGGCGACGAGCACGCTCCCGGCCCGGAGGAACAACAGCAGCAGCTCGAAGACCACGGGCGCATCACCTGTGCGTTCAGGTGACAGCGCCTCTGGGATCTCTGCCGACGGTCGCACCACAAGCGCACCAGATCCACCGGGGAGCAGCGAGGAATCACGGTGAAACCGGGCCAGCCCGAAAGAGCTGCAGCCAAGTCGTTCACCCAGGTCAGCGCCCCGGTAGGCCCCTAAGTTCCCCAGCTTCCCAACTGAGGGCCCAGGCAGCCAAGCGCCCGTCGTCGTGAGCCAGAGACACACGTATGTGGGGCGGTCGCCCCCGCCATCCCGTCCGGGCTGCGGCGCTGGGGCGCCGGTCCCGGCCGGGCGGACAGGGGCGACCGCTGTGCACGAAACGTGCACCGTCATGCCAAGGCCCTGTACCCCGGTTGCCGTGACGGAGGCAGCCGATGCACAGGCCCACGGTCCAGTCCGCTGAGGGAGGGGAGTCTCTGTCGACCGCAGCGGACCGGAGTTTTGGGCGGCAGCAGTTCTCAGGCCGCCGGAGCGCCCCGGTGTTCATGCTCGCCGGGAGTAGGAGCCGCACGGTCGGCCATCTCCGCGGCCAGCCCCGAGGCGATCAGCTCAGCCAGGAGTGCCGCCGATTCCGGTCGGATCGAGCCCAGACTCACCAGGCCGTCACCGAAGACGTTCACATCGGCGCTGAGGCCGGGGAAGTCTGACTCCAGGCCGAACGCGGCCAGTTGTCGTGCCAGCGTTTCGGCACCGCGCCGGGCACGAACCCAGCCGCGTACGTAAGGCACACCGGGCGTCAGGTTCTCGGCCCGCTTCGCCACCACTCCTCGCCAGTCCGTCATGACTCCCCGTTCCCTTAGTTCTCTCGTAAGTTCGTCGGGCCGCTACACACGCCGTCCGCACCCTGCGGGCAGGACTGTGCGCGTTTCAGGAGCTCCGCCAACCGCTCCGCCGTCTCCGGCGATACGCGCCCGAGTTCGATCAGTCCATGGCCGAACGCGTTCAGGTCCGCTCGCAGGTACGGGAAGTCCTTCTCCAGGCCCGCCGCCGTAAGGACGTCGCGCAGCGCGCTCGTGGCACCCCGCGCGGCGTACCATCCTTCGCTTTCAAGCGGAGACCAACGGGCGATGCCGTCGCGCTCCTCGCCCTCACTGTTCATTGGCCGCCGCCTCCAGGACTTCGGCCGTCGCCGCCTCCGGGTTCGGGTATTGCTCGCTGTAGTGATCGACCCGCGCGAGGAGGTCAGCAGCGGCCACGAACATGAAGGCCAGCGCAACTGCACGTAGTGGGTCGGCCTCCGGCCGGCGGACCGGAGCTCGGAGCCATTGGTAGCGATCACCCGACATAGGCATGGGGCCAGGTACAACGACGAACGAGTTATCGCCCAGATACCTGTACGGCGGCGGGTTGTCGGTCGCCCGGGTCAGGAAGCGAACGAAGCGCTCATGCCATCGGGAATTGAGGAAGAAACCGACCCGCCGAGCCGCATGGTCGAGCATGACCGGGCCGAGCGGCATCTCCCGGCGTACGAGCAGATCGAAGGTTTCCAAGCCGATGCGCTGGTCGATCGCCACGACATCGAAGAGACGCCCCGTCGGCAGCATGCGCGGCCCACGCGGGTCGTCCGCCCACCGTGCTCGGCACATCTCCGGATCGTCAGCGGCGGCAGACAGCCACTCGACGCCTCTCCTGGTCATCCTCTGCACGTCATCTCACCTCTGTCGGGCTGCGCCGACGGCCTCTCTGCCGCCGCAGATCCAGACTGGTCCCAGGGCTCCTGAACTGGGCAGATGACGAGAGGTGATGGGAGGTGACGCGGCACCTCCCCGTACGTCATCCCCCGTCACCCCACACTCGGCCAAGGCAACTTCGGCTACAGCGCGTGCATGAGGACTGGCGGCGCGTACATTCGACTGTGGGACTGGCTTGTTATACGGCACACGAGAGGGAAAGAAGGGGCGCGTTTCCGATGCAGCCGATCGGTGTCCGCTTACGTGAAGCCCGTACCAACCGAGGCTGGAGTCAACCGCGTCTCGTACGTGAGTTGCGTCAGGTCGCCGCGCGACGTGGGCACCAACTCCCGGCGGACGCCAGCGTGAAGCGACGTATCGCCAGTTGGGAGAACGGCCACAGCGTCCCTGACGAGTTCTACGGGCCGCTCCTCAGCGATGCGTTCGGCACAAGCGCCGCAGAACTCGGGCTGAACCATTCCGACGGAGCGGACTCGGCCCTCTTGGAGGCCGGCTACCCCGACAGTCCCGATGCCGCCATTGAATCGGTCGGGTGGTTATGGCGTGCTGATCTCAACGGCTATGAGCCGTTGTTCGAAGCTCCGGCGTCCGAGCCTGCGTGGAATGAAGCCTCCCTCCGGTGGCTTGTGGCGCCCGAGCCGTCGTTCCCCGCCGCGCCGCGCAACAGTGCGGTAGGTGTCGGTCTCGCCGATGTGGCAACGGTCAAGACGACCGCCGATATGTTCGCTCAGCTCGATGACCGGTTCGGAGGCGACCATGCGCGGCATTCCGTGATCCAGTTCCTGAGTCGCGATGTCACTCCGCTGCTGAGCGGCCAGTACACCGAGCCCGTTGGCCGAGCACTGTTCTCCACCGTCGCCGAGGCGACTCTCCTCGCGGGTTGGATGTCGTACGACGCCTGCCATCACGGTCTCGCTCAGCGGTACTTCCTACAGGCATTGCGGCTCGCCCAGGACGCCAACGATCGCCGCCTCGCCGGGAGCATCCTCTCCGCGATGAGCCACCAGGCCACATTCCTGGGCCGCTATACGCAGGCCGCAACGCTCGCCCGCGCAGCGCTCATGGGGATCTCGCCCGTGGCGACGCCGACGCTTCGCGCGCAGTTCCACGCGATGGAGGCCCGCGCTCTGGCCCGTACCGGAGACACTCGGGCATGCGAACTCGCGTTGGCAGCAGCGACGAAGACCCTGGAGAGTCGGAACAGCGACGACGAGCCCGAGTGGATCAGCTACTTCGACGAAGCGGAACTCGCCGCCGAGGCCGCGCACTGCTTCCGAGACGTCAACAGCGCCCGCCAAGCCGTCGCCCACGCGTCAAACGCGATGAGCGGCAGCCACGTCCGTAGCGACTTCTTCGCGACCATGGTTCTTGCAGACGCGCACCTACGTGCCGGGGATCTGGAGGAAGCCTGTCGCGTGGCCCTTGACGCGTTGGATCTCGGCGAACAGTTGAAGTCCGCCCGCTGCGTGAACTACCTCGCGGAGTTCCGGCAGCACCTCTCACACGCCGGTAGCAGCGCCACCGTACGGGACTTCGAGGAGCAGGCCGCGGAGCACCGGCTGTGGATCGCGACGGGCGCGCCAACGGCGAGGTGACGCTCCTCGGGCGTTGGTGATCCTTCGGTGCCCCTGATGCGGGTTGGGAAGATCGTGAGTGCCGCCCGAGCGCGGCACGAGGAGATCGTCACTGAGGATCGGCACCTGGCCGAAGCCGACTGGACGCGGCTACTCCACTCGTTTTCCAGGAGTTTGGGATGCTCACAGCACGGTGAAGCTGTCCTTCACCACGCTATAAGTCTTGAGGGCCCGAGGCTCGATATCGGGCTGGTACCAAGTGCTGATCTGGTAGAACCTGCCGTGAGCATTGAAGCCGACGTTCAGGGCGTGCCACTGCACCCCACTGAACTTGACGGTGTACTCCCAGACGACCGCCGGCCAGCCGCGGAAGGTGGCCTCTGCCAGACGGATCTTCCGGTAGCCCTCAGCTTCTTGACGGGTGTTCCGCTCTGACGCCCGCCATTGCTCCATCAAGTCGCCTTGGATCACGGCGGAGTTGGCGAGAATTTCCTGTTTGCTGTCCGGCGAGGTGTAGTGCACCTCGGCGCCGCTCTGCACCACCCGTTCCCAGCCCTTGGGCGGAACCCACGCGTACTCCCCAATCTCCTTGCGTGCCCCCACAGGTAGCGTGGGCGCGGCACCAATGACGACGGGCAAGGCCGCCGCCTTCTGGTCTTGCAGAGAGAACGAGGTGCCGAACCCGGCGCCGAAGACCAGAAGTACGGAAGCGGCGACGGCCAGCCAGCTCCTACGGACGGGAACGGCAACGCTCCCGATCTCGGTCATCGGATTGTGCTTCGGCTTCCCGACCGTCTCCTTTCCGGTCAGTTCGACGTCGAGCAAGGAGGCAAGGTACCTGCGCCACAAGGTCCGGTCCTTGCGTCGCCCGTGTTCGATGATGTGGTCCAGCGATTCGAGGTTGTCGCCCCTGGAATCGGTCAGCGACGCCCAATAGCGTCGTCGGAGGCTACTCACGGCCGAGCACCTCCGCCCCGTCCGGCGCGATAGCGGAGGGCTGGGCTGGTTCCAGGGCCAGAGCGGTGGAGTGACTCCCGCTGATCGCCGACTGGATCGTCTTCGCGCTGCCGAGTTGCCGCAGCAGCGCCGGAGCCGAGGCTCCCACCGCGACCGCCGCGAATGCTCCGGTCAGCTGGGGGGAGAAGATCCATCCAGCGCTTGCACCCAGAGAGAGACGGGTCAAGGCCGCCAGCGCGTCGGAGGGTGCGTCGATGTACTTGCCGAGCGGTGGCAGCTGATCTCTCGTCTTGTTTTTCGACAGGGCCCGATGACGGGCCGCTTGCCACGTCGCGATGCGCCCGTAGAACACCACGATCTCCACGACAAGACCGCCCAGCGCACCATAAGTGATCGACAAAGTCCACTGCATGGCCTCCCCCTGGGCAATGCTCGCAGCTGATTCAGCTCAGCATTCCAGAGAGGTGGTTTGTCCGGGAGAGCGCCGACACAGAACCTCTTGTGATCTTTTATGGATGCTTGATCCCTGGACACCGTTCCCGCTCAAGGCCTCTCGGCATTCCTGCTTGGCAACGAGCGAGAGCCCGCAAGGCCTCCCTCAGAACGGGCGCCACTCATCCCGGCCCTGGCCCGTGCGCAGGGACCGTACCCGCCGAGCGAACTCCTCCGCAGACCTCTCGCGCGTGGCAACCTGATGCCCGATCCAGACGACCATCATCAACTCGCGCAGATCGGCGAGCACTTCGTAGCCCGGCCAGTTCAGCAGGTCGAAGCCGTACCGGTGGACGAACTCCTCATACTCAGCTCTCGTGTGCCAGCCGTACCGCTCGTAGAACATCGCGGTGAGGACTAGGTCCCACTCCCGAGGAGCCAGCGCGAAGCCGTCGAGGTCGATGAGAACCGCGTGACCGTCCCGATGGCGGAGCACGTTACCTATGTTCGCGTCCCCGTGAATCATCCCGAAGGGGAGCACGAAGTCCAGCCGGTCGTAGTCCTTGTTCAGCTTTCCAGCTCGTTCCTCCAGGAACGCGCGGTCGTCCGCCGTTACGCCGTCCATCTGCCGGAGCGACCCCCAGAGCTTCGCGAAGGGGTCGAAGTACGGGAGCCTCAGGGACTCCGGCTCTTCGAGCCAGTGGAGACGGCGGAGCAGGTCTGCCAGCTCGCCCACCGTGGCGTACTCCTCGCGCTCCTGCACGCTCTCCCAGAACGTCACGACCCGACCGCCGACCACCAGAGGTTGCGTCACCCTGGCCGGCACCCGAGTTGCCGGAAGGTCCTCCGCCTCCAGCCAGCGGGCAACCCGTACGGCCCGTTCCATCTCCTCCAGGGCATCAGGGTCACGAGCAACACGAACGATGACCGGCGACGCCGATAAGCGATACACGGCGTTGGAGCCGAGCCGCAGCAACTCAGCGCCGTCGGAGTCCAGTCCTGCCGTCTCGCACGCCTCTCGTAGGACCACCTCAAGGCCGTCTGCCGTGAACTCCGTACCGCCGTCCTGGCCCCCGCCGCTGCCCGAGATCATGTCTTCGACCATACGGCGCCGCCCCGCCGCTCGACAGGCCGCCCACGTAATAGGGGCGTGATGACCTTGCTCAGCGGGTCCCATGGATGCCGCTCCCCCGCAGGTCAGACCCCCAAAAGAGTCACGGTCTCACCTGGGCTCCGGAGCCGTGTGCGCAGGTTCGAATCCTGCCGGGGGCACCCTTTATGAGGTGCCCGAAGACCCCGCCACCAGCGCTTTCGCTGAGGACGGGGTCTTGGCGTATGTGCAGGTGGATGCCACCGAATGTGGCTCCATGTCAGTGACCATGTTGTGGTGGCGTCTCGATCATGAGGTGCTTCGCAGCAGGTCACCGGACTTCTACTGGTGAGCGCACTGCACGTCCTCTCCGCTCAATGCACCGCGTCAGTGTTTGGTTTTGGTACCGCCGGGATGAGTACAACGGACTCATGGAGGCAGTCGGTTTCCGGCTTGAGTGCGTCCATCGCGTCGGTATCGTCCCCGGCCATGGAGATAGGTGACCTGCCTGGATGGGCAGCTCTGGCGGTATCGGTCGTTTCGCTGGTCATCAGCTACCGGCTCGGTGTCCGTTCTGCTCGGGCTTCGGAGCGGTCGACCGAGGCATCGCAGGCGTCCGCGCGGGAGGCACGACGTTCGTCGGATGCTGCCGAGCGGTCGGCGATCGCGGCCGAGGGGTCACTCGCTCTCCAGCGGCAGGAAGCCGAAGAGCGACAAAGAGCGGCAGAGCCACAGGTGGAGTTGCGAGTCGAGCGCACTGGAGGCAGCAGCCGCCTGCGTCTTCGCAACGTTGGTGGAGTTGTGGCAACGGGAGTCACGATTCACGATGCTCCAGGCGTCAGCACCCAAAATCGAGAGTTCAGCTTCCGAACCCGAATCAGCAACGTGACACTCGCGCCTGGAGAGGGACGCGAGTTCTTGATCTATCGCACGGGAAACCCGCGCATGCCGACACACCTCTGGGTCACATGGCAAGGGCAGGCAGAGCGGGTCGCACTCGCGGTTCCGGCGTGACGATGAAGTCCAGCAGCGGAGGGACTGGATCGGTGGTGGCTGGGGCAGTCAGCTTCCCGAATGCAGGCAAGCGTGAGTAGGCAGCCAGCCTGCCCAGTTCTCGAACCTGGCTCTCCGCGCCAGCTCCGCTTGGGGAGAGCCGGGTCAGCTCCTCTGCCCCGGCAGGGGACTGCGCATGCCGATCGCGGCGGGCCAAGCGTTTGCGCCTGCCCTCCTCCCGGTCCCGCCGGCGCCGTCGGGCGAAAAGACTACGACCGGCAGTCACAATCGATCTACAGCTGCCAACGGCGCATCCGCAGGGCAGGGCTGTCAATCCGCCCAGCGGCGGCGCACCGCACAACTGCTCCGGGAGATGTGCGCTGTTGAACGCCAGGCGGTTCGATTCCGCGGTCTTCGTCGGCCCGGGCAGGGAGTTCAACCGCGTTGTCCGCCGGGAGACTGTCCAGCGGCTCATCGAACGGCGCGCTTCGGCTGTTCTCCGCGGACTCAGCGGATTTCCGTCTCGAAAGGGTGCCAACGGCGCCGCGGGTGGCATCACTCGGCCTCGGCGGCGAAGCGGTCCGTGCCCAGCACCGTGAGCAACGTGAGTTTCTCATGGCTTTAAGTGGCTCGGGCCGCAGTGGAATATCGGTGACTTCGCCGGGATGCAGGCCGCGATGGCCGCGAGATCCCCGCCTGGATGCTCGCCGCGTCGCAGAAGATGGCGCCGTCCGGCACCGGAGGTCCTGGGCCGACTCCGACCTCTCCTCCTCAGGACCTGCGGGAGTACGACCCCGAGCGGGGGGACGCGTTCGTCTCCGGGCGGGCCACCGTCAACTGCGACCACGAGTCCATGCTGCGTCAGGTCAAGGTGCCGGTCCTGTTCACACATCACTTCCTCGGCGTGACGACCGGTCAACTCGCCGCCGCAGCCATCGAGCTCGACCCCGCGACTGTCGTCGCCCGGCTGAGCGCCGCGACCCCGGTCGGAGCCGCGGCAGGGAACCACTACGCACCGATGGGCATGGCCTCCATCCAGGAGTGATCCCGGCAACCAACCCGAGCAACGGCACCCGAGCGACCGTCCCCGACGAGGCCGACCAGGCCGACCATGGTCCGGATCAGGTCTGCTGGTCGTACCGGAGGTCGGCATATCGTCGGGCGGCGATGACCTCCCGTGTGCCCACGATCAGGTTCATGGTGCATACGTCGTAGTCGATCGCCTGCCCGGCCAGCTGCGCGAAGAGCACGAGATCGCCCTCGTCCGGTGCCATGTCCCACGGGTCGGAGAACCCGCCCATCTGTACGCAGACGCCGGGGCGAGGTCCGCCGTAGGCCAGGTCGAGGACGGCTTCCTCGAACCTCTCCAGTGCGTCCACGGCTCCGTCGCCGTCCAGGAACGTGCTGGTCTGCGGGCCCGCTTCCCACTCGCTGTCGACGGTCAGTCCGGGCACGGGATACAGGGTGCGCGGTTCGTAGACCGTGACCTCCATGGCCTCACCCATGAATTCGTACGTCGCGGCGCGCTCCGTGGTGCGTGCTCCGGCAGGGACATGGAGCACCGCGGACGACTCGGGCGGGTACGAGATATGCGTGAAGAACAACAGCTGCCCGTCGGCGGGCAGTTCGATGTCCAGGACGTCCCGGGGCAGGGCCGCGCAGTCGACGCTCAGCACGAGCGGCTCTCTCCCCTCGGGCCAGTCCATCCCGTCCGGCAGTGCGGGGAGCCCGCCCGTTCGTGCGGCGGGGCGGGCGTTTTCCCGCCGGGACTCGGGCAGTTCGCTGTCCAGCACCAGATAGAGGCACGACCGGGTCCGGGCCATCAACTCCTGTGCGACGGGGCCGGGAACGCCGTACTCGGCGGCCGTCTTGAGAAGGATCGGTTCGTCGATCGAAGTCATACCCGCGATCGTGCCACGGGCCACTGACATGTCGCGGATCGTCCGATCGCTGCGGCCGAAGGTCCTCAACGGTGGTTCTTCCGGACCACGTTGATGACGGGAGCCCACACGTGCGGCTCGATTCCGTCGACGAAGGTCGCTTCCGAGCGGAGGACGTGCCGACCCGGTGCGAGGTCCGTCAGCCGTGCCACCCACCCGCAGGCGGTGAAGGTCGCGGGCTGGGCGGGTACGTTCAGGAAGTTGTCCGGCCGCAGCTGAACCGCCTGCTGCGGTGCGCATATCGCGAAGCGTCGCTTCTGGAGATCGATGGCCTTGCCGCCGTCGACAGTGAGCCGCACCGACTCGGTGGTGGCACGGAGGTCGGCCCAGGTGCACCTGCGTTGGGCGGCTTCGCCGACCGCGTAGTACGGAGGCTCCTCGACGTCGTCGCAGACGGTCGTGATTCCGAGGACGAACACCGCTGTTCCTTCCTTCACGGTGCAGTTCTGCGGAGGGCCGTTTCCGATGGCCAGGAGAACCTTTCCGGTGCGTCCGAGCTTCACGCACCGTTCGCCCTTCTCGAACCACGGATCCTCCGCCGCGGGCAGGGTGAACGTCCGGTAACAGCCCCCCATGGCATCGCGTCCGGTCAGTCCGTCCACCTCCCATGCCCGACCACCCCAGGGGCGTACTGGAGGGTACGACCCGTCGGCGGGAGGACGGGACGCGATGAGGGAGCTGAGGGAGCCGTAGGAACGGCAGAGTGCAAAATTTACCTTGAGCAATGATTGCATTGTGCTTCTCATCCGTACCCCTGTGGACCGAGCCGTTCACCCAGGAGGCACCATGCGCGTAACGCAACGCACGGCGGGAACCGTATTCGTGATCGGTGGGCTGGCCGTGACGCTCACCGCGCTGGCCTACCCCGCCCTCGTCGGGATAGAGAAGACGACGACCGACCAGGCACGGATCATCGCCAACACCCGGTACGGGCCGTTGACGGAGGCCGACCGGGACTTCGTCATCAAGGTCCGGGCGGCGGGGTTGTGGGAGCACCCGCTGGGGCTGATGGCCATGGAGCGGGGGACGACCCCGGAGATGAAGGAGGCCGGGGAGCATCTGGTCGCGGGGCACTCAGGGCTCGACGAGATGTGCCGGAACATCGCTCCCGAGCTGGGCATCACCCTGCCCAACCAGGCCAGCCCGCAACAGCAGCAGTTCGTGGCGACGGTCGACGGGAGTACCGGCAAGCAGTTCGACACGACCGCGGTGAACATCATGCGGGTGACGCACGGGCAGATTTTCCCGACCATCGCCAAGATCCGGGCCAGTACCCAGAACAGCATGATCCGGCAGCTGGCAGACCTGGCCAACGACACCGTTCTCGACCACATCACCGTGTTGGAGAAGACCGACCTCGTCAACTACGACCAGGTCAACTTCCAGCAGACCACCCCGCCGAAGCTCCCCAAGGACGCGATGACGCCGCCCGCGCCGCAGCCGGGCTCGCCCGTTCTCGTACTCAACAGGCCCCCGGGGCTGGATGTGAACACGAGTTCCCCGACGCCGGCTCCCAGCCCGAGCGGCGGGTGACCCGAGCCGGCGGGAAGGAACGGGAAGGAAGGGGTCAGGCCTCGTGCGTGGCCGGCGTGTCCACCCAGCCCAAGGGGTACGGCTCCGCGTCGTCCAGCGCCGGGGCCAGGGGTTCGCCGCCCGCCTCGTTGAACGCCGTCAGCGCATCGACGAGTGCCTCGCGCTGTTTCGGGGTGAGCCGTTCGACGATCGCGGAGATCTCGGCGCGCCGACGGGCGGTCACGTTCGCGACCGTGTGCCGCCCCTCCTCCGTGAGCTGCAGCAGGGTCTCGCGGCGGTTGGTGGGGTTGGTCTGGCGGTCGGCCAGCCCGGCGGCGATGAGCCGGTCGATCATGCGCATGGCGGTGGACGGCGCGACCTGGAGGAGATCGGCGAGCGTGACCAGTTTCGTGGCGCCGCGCGTGGCGAGCACCATCAGCATCCGCACCTGCGGCAGCGTCACGCGCTCCTCGACCTCGGCGAGCGAGCGCGCCGAGACCGCGACGAGAAGGCGGGAGGCGGTCAGCACCGCATGGGTCACCGCGTCGACATCGTCCATGGCCCCGGTGGGGGTCTCGTGCTCCGGCATGTGTCCTTTCTATCCCGCCGAGGTGCCCGACCACGCACCTGATCCGCACAGATTTTCCTTCTCCATGACCTGCGTACGGGGAGGACGGCCCGATGTCCCGGCCGTGCCCGAGTACAGGTCAACGGCCCGGCGCCGGTCCCGTACTCCTCCGCACGATCAGTTCGACCGGTACGACGCGGCCGACGGCGGGCTCGGGCGGGCCGTCCAGCTGGGACAGGAGCAGGTGCAGGGATCGGGTGCCGATCTCGGGGAAGTCGGTGCGGACCGTGGTCAGCGGGGGCAGCAGGTGCGCGGCCTCGGGGATGTCGTCGTAGCCGACGACGCTGACGTCGTCGGGGACGTGGCGGCCCGCCTCGTGCAGGGCCCGCAGCAGGCCCAGGGCCATCTGGTCGTTGGAGGCGAAGATCGCGGTGACGTCGGGCCGGGCGGCCAGTTGGCGGCCCAGTTCGTAACCCGAGTCGGCGCTCCAGTCGCCGATGAGGGGCTCGGGGATCTCGGCCCCGGCCGCCTCCAGCGCGGCCCGCCAGGCCTCCACCCTCCGGTCCGCCGACAGCCAGCCAGTGGGACCCGCGATGTGCCAGACCGTCGCGTGGCCCAGTGCCAGCAGGTGTTCCGTGGCCTTGCGCGCGCCCGCGCGGTTGTCCGCCGTGACGAAGGACGCGTCCTTGCCCAGGTCGTTCTCCAGCACCATCAGCGGGGTGTCCAGCTGGGCCTCCGCCAGCGCCCTGCCCACCCAGCGCTGCGGGGCGATGGCGATCACACCGTCCGCGCCCTCGGCCGACAGCGTGTCCACGGCCCGTACGACGGTGGCCCGGTCGGCCGTGTCGAGCGCGATGGAACTCACCAGGTAACCGGCCTCCTGGGCCGCCGTGTTGATCGCGGTCAGGATCGAGGCGGGACCGAAACGCGCCGCGTCGAAGGAGATCACGCCCAGCATGCGCGTTCTGCCGCTCGCCAGGGAGCGCGCGCTGCGGCTCGGGCGGTAGCCGAGTGTGCGCATCGCCGTCAGGACCGACTCGCGGGTCTCCGGGCGGACGGACGGGTTGTCGTTCAGTACGCGGGAGACGGTCTGCTTGGAGACTCCGGCCAGGCGCGCCACGTCGTCCATCACCGGCCGCGCTCCCGCGAAGTTGCGGCGGCTGCGGCCCTTGGGGAGGTCCTTGGGAGGGCCTTGGGGCGGCGCGCCGTCACCGGCACTTCGGGTCATGACGGGTGATGTCCTTCGGGTTCGTCCCGGCGGTCGTGCCCCGCCCGGCTGGCCCACAGGATAGGCCGCCGGGAGGGAGAGGGCCCCGGCGGCCGAGCCCCGGGGCTCAGCCCGCCCGCAACACCCACGTGCGGCCCGTCACCCACTCGACGCGCCCGATGCTCGCAGCGACCGCTCCCCCGGCGCCGCCCGACTGCCCGTCCACCGCTCCTGCCCCGTCTCCGCGCGTCCGCGCCGCCACCGTTCCTCCCTCGCCTCCGCGCGCTCGCGCCGTCACCGTTCCTCCCTCGTCTCCGCGCGCCTCCGCCGCCACCGTTCCTCCCCCGTCTCCGCGCGCCTCCGCCGCCACGTACACCCGCGCGTCGGCGTGCCGGGGCAGCACCCACAGCCGCAGGCCCTTCTCGCGGAGGGCATCCGCGGGGAGGCGGTCCAGGGCGATGTCCCAGACCCGCCCCGAGGCGAACTGGTCGGCCACGAGCGTGTCCCCGACGTACGCCCGCGCCACGTCTCCGGTCCAGTGGATGCGCAGGAGCGTGCCCGGGATCGGGATGCCGTCCGGCAGGGCGACGGCGTACTCGGCGGCCGACGTGGTGTCGAAGTACTTGTCCGACGGGGCGCTCGCCCGGCCCAGCACACCCGTCACCGGCTCGGGCGGCGGGCCGACGGAGGCCCGGACCGGCGTGGCCGACGCCTCCACGACGGCATGACGGCCGCCGCCCTGCACGGTGTAGCGCGTCAGCACCCCGTCCGCCGCCTCCCGAACGACCGCCCCCGTCACCCCGGTTACCCCCTCCCCCTCCCCCGCCGGCGTCACCAGCGGCGCCCGCTCCGGCGCCGGCAGCACCGCGAACGACGGTTCCCCGGCCCGTCGGCTGTGCACCCGCACCTCGCCCTGCCCGCCCCGGCCGTCCCCGCCGTCCCCCGCGTGCTCGTCGAAGACGACACCGTCGGCGCAGAGCACCAGCCGCTCCGCTCCCCACGCGACACCCCGGTAGGCGGTCCGGGCGGTCGCCGCGTCCAGCACCAGCAGGCCGACCCGGTTGCCATCCGTCGTGGTGACCTCGACGAGGGCGTCGGTACCGGGCCTCAGCCCGGTGATCAGGACACGGCCGCCGACGGAGGAGACCTGCCGCGTCGGCGCGTGGACCGACCTCAACGTGCTGGTGTCCAGGGCCAGTTCGGGGGCGATCCCGTCGACCGCGGCCAGCACCAGGACCGTACGACCGTCGGCGTCAACCGTGCAGACGGGCTGGGCGGTGGCCCAGTCGAGCCGCAGTCCGCCCACGTCGAGCCGTAACGGCCAGCAGAAATAGGCGCCTTGAGGGATCGTCACCGGAGTGCTGGGAAACGTCAGTTCACCGGCGTCCGGGAACTCCACCGTGAACGACGTGTCCGGATGGTCCGGCAGCGGTTCGTGCGGCTGATGGTTGTTGACGAAGAGGAACCCGGACCGCCCGTCCGCGCGGACCGCCCACCTGAGCGTCTCCCGGTCGTACTGCCCGCCCGGCTGCCGCTCGGGAAGCACGGACCGCATGGGCGCGATCAGCTGACCGAAGTCGGCCAGCATCAGGTGCTGGAGCCGCAGTTCGTCGTACGTGGGCCGGTACTGGCCGTACTCGCCGAGCGGTGCCTGGAAGTCGTACGTCAGGACGGGGAGGTCGTTGGGATATCCGGTGGCGTGGGACTCCTGAAGGGTCGTCAGCTCGCCCTGCGGGTTGGTGCCGCCGTGGAACATGTAGTAGCCCTGCCACACCGAGCCGCAGCCGATCTTGGTGAGGCCGAGGGCGCCCACGTCGGCCGCGTCGACGCGCGGGCGGCGGTGATAGGCGACCGCCATTCCGCCGCCCAACTCGCAGGTGGCCCAGGGGAATCGGCCCTCCAGGGACGTCGGGTCGTCACCGCGTACCGTCGTCGGGCGCAGATCGGCGCCGATGCCCTCGTCGTCGCGCTGGTGGGTGAAGAAGAAGTGCTTGCGGCAGGTGTCGGGCCAGCCGCCGTCCGCCTCCGTCCAGAACGTCTCGGGGTAGCCGCCGTACAGCGGAAGCAGTTCGTCGGGCGGGAGCTGGACCCCGCCCCACGCCGTCGCCGTCCAGAGCGGGGCGCTCAGCCCGGCCTCCTGAGCCATGCGCTTCAGCGTCAGCAGATGGCCGGGCCGGTCGTAGAGCTCGTTCTCGATCTGGATCGCGACGATCGGGCCGCCGTGCGCACGGTCGAGCCCGCGCAACTGCCCGGCGACCGCCTCGAACCAGGTGCGTACGGGGGCCAGATAGACCGGATCGTCCGTGCGCGGGGTGCAGGCGCGGGCGAGCAGCCAGTCGGGGAGGCCGCCGTTGCGCACCTCCGCGTGGGACCAGGGACCGATCCGCGGGATGAAGTCCAGGCCGTGGCGCCCACAGAGTTCGCCGAAACGCCTCAGGTCCCTGTCGCCGTCGAAGCGGATGCGACCCTCGGCCTCCTCGTGGTGGATCCAGATGACATAGCTGGCGACGGCGGTCACCCCGCCCGCCTTCATCTTCAGGAGTTCCTCCTCCCAGTCCCGGGCCGGGTAACGGGTGTAGTGGAACTCGCCGGAGACCGGGAACCAGGGGCGGCCGCCACGGGTGAGGTACCGGCTGGTGACCTCGATCGGGTCGGGGACGCCGGGGGCGTCGGCGAAGGGGAGATGGCCGGCTAACGGAGGCCCGACGCGCGCGGGAACACGCAAGTGGTGGGGCATCAGGGCTTCACCGGGCCGAGGTCGGGCGTGTCGGTGAGCAGCGCGCGCGGGCCGGTCGTGGCCTGGAGCTCCAGCAGGACCAGTTCGTTGGTGCCGCGGCGCAGTACGGGCGCCGGGACGTACAGCGTGCGCTGCGGGCCGCGGTTCCAGTAGCGGCCGAGGTGGAAGCCGTTGACCCAGGCCTGGCCCTTGGTCCAGCCGGGCAGGGAGAGGAACGTGTCGGCGGGCGCGCGGACCTCGAAGGTGCCGTGGTGGAAGGCGGGACCGGCGTCCTCGGGCGCTTCGGACGCCGGGGCGAAGGGCACGGAGCCCAGGTTGTCGAAAGTCAGCGGATGGCAGTCCCAGCCCTGCAGAGCCGTGCCCTTGAAGGTGACCGGACCGAGCAGCCCCTTCGGCGCACCGATGCGCGGGCCGTAGTTGACGCCGCCCATGTTCTCCACGAGCACGTCGAGCGAGGCACCGGCCCGCGGAACGCGTACAGGCAGGGCCTCCTCGTGGCGTTCACGTTCGAGTACGCCGACGGGGGCGCCGTCCACGAAGACCTGGGCGCGGTCGCCGACACCGCCCGAGAAGTGCAGGAGTCCGTCGCCGTGGTCCGGGACCGTGGTGCGGTAGAGGACGTACCCCGACCGCAGGCCCAGCTCCTCCGCGGTCACCGGGTCGGCGTCGACGCGTACGGGCTTGGCCAGGGCGGTCGCGTGCGGGAGCAGTGCGGCCCGGCGGTCCAACTTCACCGTGGTGAGCGGGAGTTTGCGGGCGGGTGCCGGGACCGGCTCGTCGGGGACGGGGGCGTGGCGGGCGATCACCTCGCGGAAGGCGTGGTACTTGGGACCGGGGTCGCCGGACTCGGTCAGGGCGGCGTCGTAGTCGTACGACGTCACGACCGGCTCGTACGCGTGGTCGTGGTTCGCGCCGTTGGTGAAGGCGAAGTTGGTGCCGCCGTGGAACATGTAGATGTTCACGGACGCGCCCGCCGAGAGCAGCCGGTCGAGGTCGGCGGCGGCGTCGTCGGCATCCCGCACGTGGTGCGGCTCGCCCCAGTGGTCGAACCAGCCGATCCAGAACTCCGCGCACATCAGGGGCCCTTCGGGCCGGTGGGCGCGCAACTGCTCAAGTGAGGACGCGATTCTGCTGCCGAAGGTGCCGGTGGCGAGGACGCCGGGCAGGCTGCCGGCCGCCAGGTGCTCGGGGTTGGCCTGGTCGCAGGTGAAGAGGAGTTCCTCGATGCCGCGCGAGCGCAGGGACTGGGCGAGGTGTTCGAGATACGCGGTGTCGGTGCCGTACGCCCCGTACTCGTTCTCCACCTGCACGGCGATCACCGGGCCGCCGTTCGCGGCCAGTTGGGGCACGATCGGGGGCAGCAGCAGGTCGAGGTAGCGGTCGAGCGCGTCCGTGAAGCGGGGGTCGCTGGAGCGCAGCCGGATGTCGGGGTCGGTGGTCAGCCAGGAGGGCAGGCCGCCGCCGTCCCACTCGGCGCAGATGTACGGGCCGGGGCGCAGCAGGACGTGCAGTCCCTCGGAGCGGGCGAGGCGCAGAAACCGCGGCAGGTCGAGGAAGCCGTCGAGGACGAGGGTGCCGGGCTCCGGCTGGTGGAGGTTCCACGGGACGTACGTCTCCACCGTGTTGAGGCCCATCAGACGGGCCTTGCGGAGCCGGTCGGTCCACTGGTCCGGGTGGATGCGGAAGTAGTGCATCGCGCCGGAGATGATGCGGAACGGCTCGCCGTGGAGGAGGAAACCGTCGGACGACGTCGTCAGAGCGGACATGTGGGAACTTCCTTTCGGTTCAACCGAGTTCAGGGCGGCGCCGGTCGTGCTGCGCCCGGGACGGGGGTGTTCTTCAGCGGACGTCGGCGTGGGCGTGGGCGTCGGCGTCGGCGAGGGCGTCGACATCAACGTGGGCGTCTGCGGTTCGCGTCGCGCGGATCAACCACACCGTGGCCGCCAGGCACACCGCCGAGACGGCGCACAACAGGAGGGGCACCGCACGGACGCCGGACCACTCGATGGCCTTGCCGAGCGCGGGTCCGGCCGCGACTCCGCCGACCATGGACGCGGCGATGACCACGGCTCCGGCTCTGCGGGCCCGCGGGGCGGCCCTGTTGAGCCAGGGCAGCCCGGTGGGGAAGATCGGCGCGATGAACAGCCCGACACCGGCGTAGGCGTAGGGGGCGAGCCCCGGTACGGCGGCCAGCAGCAGGCAGACCGTCATGCCGGCGCACGAGACGGTGATGATGGCCTGGGCGGAGTGGCGGAGCGCGATCGGTGCCACGAGAAAGCGGCCGACGGTCATCATCAGCCAGTACACGGAGGTGGCGGTGGCGGCGACCCCGGCGCCGTGGCCGACCGTCTCCAGATGGGTGGGCTCCCAGCCGCCGACGCCCGCCTCGATGCCCACGTGCAGGACGTAGAGGGTGACGAAGACGGCGAGTACGGACCAGAGGCTGCGGCCGAGCACCTGCCGGTTGCCCCGCTCCTCCGCCGGCCGGCCGGTGGCGGGATGCGGCACATGGTCACGTACCCCCTTGAGGCAGAGCAGCAGCGGCAGGTTGACGGCGGCGAAGACGAGGAAGACCGCCGGATAGTGCTCGGAGCCGACCAGGCCGATCAGGGCCGGGCCGAGGATCGCGCCGATGCCGAAGTGTGCGTTGAGGATGTTGAGCATGGCGGTCGAGCGATGGCCGAAGCCGACGGCGAAGAGTTGGTTGAGCCCGTAGTCGATGCCGCCGAAGCCCAGCCCGGCGAGCAGGGCCGCGGCCAGGGCGAGGGGCCAGTTCGGCGCCAGCGCGAAGCCCGCCGCGCCGACGGCCATCAGCAGATACGAGGCTCCGAGGATCTGCCGGTTGCCGAGCTGCCCGTACAGCCGGTCGAAGAGGAGGACCCCCGCGACCCCGCCGACGAAGTGGGCACTCAGCCCCAGCCCGGCCGCCGAGGGCGAGAGCCCGAACTCCTCGCGGAAGGCGGGGATCGCGGGACCGTACAGGGCCTGGAGCGCACCGATGAGGACGAAGCCGACGCAGGAGGCGACGACCGCCGCTCGGCTGAACACGGCTGCGTCCGGGGCCACTTGGGCATGCTTCGGGACGCTCGCGACCGGTTGCCCGGTCGTCGGGCCTGTCACGTGGTCACTCACGCGGGACTCCAGTGGACGGCCCACGCTCCCGTGGGCGACGAGCCGGCCCGGACGCCGGCGGCAGCGCTACGAGAACCATGATGTTACCGGTAACTCAAAGCCGTCAAGATCTCCGCAGCAGACAGTGCGGGTGAGGTCCGGACCCGGGCGGGAGTCCGGCTCGGACGCCCGGCGTCGGTCAGGACAGGGTGGCGCGCAGGGCGGCGTGGAGGCCGGCCGGGTCCGTCCAGTGCCGGGTCCTGGTCGGCGGCACCCGCCAGTGCAGACCGGGGGCGTACGTACGGTGCCGCGGCGGGATGGCGACATGGGAGCCGGAGCCGAGGATCTGGGCCGGGGGGAGGTCCCAGTCGGCGGCCTCGCCCGGCGGGACGAGCCAGTAGAGGATGCCGCTGCCGCCGTAACCGTCCTCGATGACGGCTCCCGTACGCGGCCCGAGGTGTTCGAGGATGCTCAGGCCCGTGGCCAGCGGAACCCGCACCGCGTCCCACCACTCGCCGGCCGGTAGCGTCCGCACGCCCGGTCCGAGGGGCCGCAGCCACCTGGGGACATCGCTGCTCGGCATGGTCCGGCTCTCACCGCCTCTCGCCCGGGGAAGACGACCCTAGGGCGGAGCCGATTCACCAACTTGCCAGTACGCGTAGGGAACTTGTCGACATGCGCAGCACGTCCCGCGCGCTCTCGTTCGCGAACCCTACGGCCGCGTAACGTCACTCGCCGTATTGATGTTGTGCGGTTCGCGTTTCAGATACTGGGAGGCTCCCATGTCAGAGCAGGGCTCCATCGTCATCGACCCGTCCGGTCGCGACATCCACGGCGAGGCGGCACGGATACGCGAGCGCGGTCCGGTGACACGAGTTGAGCTCCCCGACGGTGTGGAGGCCTGGGCGGTCAGTAGTACGGACCTGCTCAAGAAGCTGCTCACCGACCCACGGGTGTCGAAGGACCCGCGGCAGCACTGGCCGGTGTGGATCAACGGGGAGATCTCCCCGGAGTGGCCGCTGTTCACCTGGGTCGCCGTGCAGAACATGTTCACGGCGTACGGCGGAGAGCACAAACGCCTGCGGACCCTGGTGGCGAAGGCGTTCACCGCCCGCCGGACGGCCGCGCTGCTGCCGCGTGTCGAGGAGATCACCAAGACTCTGCTCGACCGTATCGACGAGGCCGGGCGGCGGAGCGAGGTCGTCGATCTGCGCGAGGAGTTCTGCTACCCGCTGCCGATCCAGGTGATCAGCGAGCTGTTCGGACTGCCCGAGGAGAAGGGCGCGGAGCTGCGGGCCGTCGTGGACGGCATCTTCAACACCGCCGCCACCCCGGAGGAGGTCACGGACATCTACACGAGGCTGTACGCGGCCCTCGGTGAACTCGTCGCCGCCAAGCGGGAGTCGCCCGGCGACGACCTCACCTCCGGGCTCATCGCCGCGCGCGACGACGAGGGCGACACGCGGCTGAGCGAGCAGGAGCTGCTCGACACGCTGGTGTTGATGATCAGCGCGGGGCACGAGACCACGGTCAACCTCATCGACAACGCGATTCACGCGCTGCTGACCCATCCCGAGCAGTTGGCGCACGTCCGGGCGGGGCGTGCCACCTGGGACGACGTGATCGAGGAGACCCTGCGGGTGCAGGCGCCGGTGGCCAGCCTGCCGTTGCGGTACGCGGTGGAGGACCTGGCGATCGGTGAACTGGGCGGGCCCGAGGGTGTGGTGATCGCGAAGGGTGAGGCGATCCTTGCCGCGTACGCCGCCGCCGGGCGCAACCCCGTCGACCACGGGGCGGATGCCGACCGGTTCGACGTCACCCGCCTCGGCAAGGAGCACCTGGCCTTCGGCCATGGCGTCCACTTCTGCCTCGGCGCTCCGCTCGGCCGCATGGAGGCCCGCATCGCGCTGCCCGCCCTCTTCGAACGCTTCCCCGACCTCGAACTCGCCGTCCCCGACCAGGAGTTGAGCCCGGTGGCCTCCTTCATCTCCAACGGCCACCGGTACCTGCCGGTAAGGCTCAGCCCGACTGGCTGACGGCTCCGGCCGGGGCATGCTGCGGGCCGGTGGGGCGGTCGCGCAGTTCCCCGCGCCCCTGAAGACACCGGTTGCCGCGGAGGCCGGATCATCACGTGCCGGCCGTCGTGGCTCGTGTGCGCAGTTCCCCGCGCCCCTAAAAAACACCGGTAGCCGCCAAGGCCGGTTCACCACGTGCCGGCCGTCGTCGCTTGCGTGCGCGGTTCCCCGCGCCCCTAAAAAACACCGGTAGCCGCCAAGGCCGGTTCACCACGTGCCGGCCGTCGTCGCTTGCGTGCGCAGTTCCCCGCGCCCCTAACGGCCCGAGGCCTGTTCATTACGTGTCGGCTGCCCTGGTTGTCCGCGCCTGACTGGGCCCGGATGGTCTCTCTGGCCGAGGGGACGTGGCGGGATGTGTGTCCGCAGCTTACGAGGACACCAGTTGGCGGTTACCGGGCGGCAACTGCGCCTTACGTCACCGGCTGCGGACACACATCCCGACGCGGCCCCGCACCCAGGAGACGAGCCTCAGCCCACACCCACCCAGGGGCGCGGGGAACTGCGCACCCAGCCACAGCGCAGCCGCACCCGAAAACGAAAAAGAACCCCTACCTACTCCCTACTCCCCTCGCCACCACGCCCGCAGCCGCGCCCACACCCCCGTGGGGCGAACGGTCTCGGCAACCGGTGTCTCCGGAGGAGGCCCGGCGAACGCGGGCAGGGCGGGCCGCCGCACACCCTCCCGGCCGGCCACCGTCTCCCCGCTGACCGGCGCCACCGGAAACCGCACCGGCAGCGAGGCCAACGCCCGGTGGAACGGCCCCGGCCGCCACTCCAGCTCCCCCACCGGCACCGCAAGCTCCACATCAGGCAACCGGTCGAGCAGCTTCTCGACCGCCACCGCGGCGATCAACCGCGCCGGACTCTGGGCCGGACAGTTGTGCGGCCCGGCGCTCCACGCCAAGTGGGCGCGATTACCCGCACGCTGATCATTCGTCAGCGCCGGATCGGTGTTCGCGGCGGCGAGGCTGATGACGACGGGATCACCGGCGCGCAGCAGCGTCCCCTCGTACACGACGTCCCGAATCGGATAGTGCACCGCGTAGTTGGCCATCGGCGGATCGGTCCACAGGACCTCGTCGAGCGCGTCCTCGACCGGCAGGCTGCCACCGCCCAGGCTGCCCGCGAACCGGTCGTCGGAGAGCAGCAGCCGCAGCCCGTTGGAGATCAGGTTCTGCTGGGGCTCGGTGCCCGCGCCCATGAGGACGACCAGCTCGTGGATCATCTCCTCGTCGGTGAGTGCGGCCGGGTGGGCCATCATCCAGGACGTCATGTCCTGCCCCGGTCGCGCGCGCTTGAGCGCGATGAGGTCGAGCAGGGTCACGGTGAGCAGCTCGTTGGCCTTCTCCGCGTCGACGCCGTCGAAGATCCCGGACATGCCCTCGACGAGCCGCTCGCCGAGGTCGGGCGGGCATCCGAAGAGCCGGTTGAAGACGAGCAGCGGCAGGACCTGGGCGTACTCACCGAGCAGGTCGGCCTCGCCGCGCGGCGCGATGAGGTCGATCAGCGTGTCGGCGCTGCGCTCGACGTATCCGCGCAGGGTGTTGGGCTCGACGCGCGCCAGGCTGTCGGTGATGGCGCCGCGGAGCCTGCGGTGCTCCTCGCCGTCGGTGAACAGCGCGTTCGGCCGGTACATCATCATCGGCACGACCGGGCTGTCCGGCGCGACGGTGCCGTCGGCCAGGTCGCGCCAGCGACGGGGATCCTTGGAGAAGGTCTCCGGGCTGCGCAGGACGTGCAGCGCGGCCTCGTACCCGGTGACGAGCGTGGCACGGACGCCGGGCGCGAGTTCGACGGGCGCGGTGTTGCCGTGCGCCCGCAGCTTCCCGTAGAGGGCACCGGGGTCGGCGGCGAACTCGGGGCCGTACATGGGGTGGTGGAAGGGGCAGCCCTCAGGTGGCGCGGAGACGGGGCCGGGGGCTTCGGGGGAGGTCACGCGTGCTCCAGTTCACTGTCGCCTGGACTGCCGGCAGTGCCGGCCCTGTCGTCGGCGCGGCCGGCATTGCGGGTGAGGAGGTACTCGACGAGGGCGATCAGCGCGTGCGTGGACGAGATCCGGTCGCGGGCGTCACACCGTACGAGGGGTGTTTCGGGGAGCAGGTCGAGGGCCTCGCGGACCTCCTCCAGGTCGTGCCCGGCGGAGGCGTCGTCGAAGTCGTTGAGGGCGACGGCGTACGGCAGGCCCAGTTCCTCCAGGACGCCCATGACGTCGAAGGACTGGCCGAGGCGGCGCGTGTCGGCGAGGACGAGCGCGCCGAGCGCGCCGCGGGTCATGTCCTGCCACAGTTCGGTGAAGCGCTGCTGCCCCGGGGTGCCGAAGAGGTACAGCACGAGGGAGTCGTTGAGGGTGAGCCGGCCGAAGTCGAGGGCGACGGTGGTGGTCGTCTTGTCCTTCGTGCCCGCGAGGTCGTCGACGAGCGCGCCGGCCTGGGTCATGACCTCCTCCGTGCGCAGCGGCCGGATCTCGGACAGCGCGCCGACGAAGGTGGTCTTGCCGACCGCGAAGTGCCCCACGATCAGGACCTTGACGGCGGTCTGCACACCGCTCGGCAGGTGGACGCCCCCGGCGGGGCTGTCTTCAGAGGCGGGCGCGGAGCCCATCGAGGACCTCCTGGAGGATGCGGGTCTCGGACGGCCGGGCGGACGGAATGGGGGCGCGGGTGACGACGTGGCCGCTGTCCATGAGGTCGGCGATCAGCACCTTGGTGACGCTGACCGGCAGCGCCAGATGTCCGGCCACCTCGGCGACCGACAGCGCGCCGGGCCGGCACAGCTCCATCAACGCCCGCTTCTCCGGGCTCAGTCCGGTCAGCGGCAGATCGTCGGCGGCGATCAGCAGCGTGACCAGGTCCAGGGTGTTGCGGGTCGGGTGGGAGCGGCCGTCCGTGACGACGTACGGCCGCACCAGCTTCCCTCCGGGACGCCTGGGCGGTGTCATGCCGGGCTGCCCGCGTCCCGGCGCGCTGGGCTGGTCAGTTCCTTGCCGAGCCGGTCGACGAGCTTGTGCATGCGGTACGTGACGGCCTCCATGTCCACGTGCTCGGTGGTGGACACCGCGAGGTAGGCGCCCTCGCCGGCGGCCACGAGGAAGACGTAGCCGTGCGCGAACTCGATCAGGGTCTGCCGCCACGGGGTGTGCGGGCTGCCGCAGAACTCGGCGGTGCTGCGGCTGATCGACTGGACGCCGGAGAGCCCCGCGGCGAGCCGTTCGGCGTCGTCCCTGCCGATGTCCGCGGAGTGGGCCCGGAGCATGCCGTCGGCCGAGAGCAGGATCGCGTGCCGCGCCTCGGGGACCTTCAGGACCTCATCGAGCATCCAGCCCAACTCGTTGTTCGTGGTGGGCTCGATCATCCTTGGATGTTCCCTTCGTCTTCGTGGGGGGTGGTGTCCTGGGCGGCACGGCCGTGGAGCGTGCCGCGGGCGAACGCACCCATGCGGCGGGCGGTCTCCTCGGCCGAGCGGTCGCCGGGGTCGTCCAGGGGCGCGGGCGGCTCCTGCGCTCCGGCGGCGGGCTCCGCCTGCGCCTGGGCCCGCCGGCGACGCTTGGGCAGTCCACCGGCCGTGGTCGCCGTGGCGGCCGCGGCAGCCGTCTCGGCGGGCAGCGGCAGCCCGGCGGACCGGCCGGGCACCGGCTCGTCGGCGGAGGCGGATGCGGAGGCGGAGGACGGCGCGGTCGCCGACGTATCGGCGGACACGGGCGTACGACCGGCGGCCTCGGTGGTACGAGCGGGCTCGGTAGTACGAGCGGACTCAGTGGTACGAGCGGGCTCAGTGGTACGAGCGGGCTCGGTCGTACGGGCCGACGCGGCCGGCGCACGGGAGGAGGAGGCGCGGGCGGGCGGTGCGGTCACGGGCGGCAGCTCCTCCGCGGTGTCCCGGTGCGTGAGCAGGGCGGACGGCAGGAACACGACGGCACGGACGCCTCCGTACGGGGATCGGGTGTCGGCGGAGACGCTGAACCCGTAACGCGCGGCGAGCACGCCGATGACGGCGAACCCGAACTGGGGCGGGTCGTCGAGCCGGGTGACGTCCACCGCGTGCCGTCCGGACAACAGGGCGGCGGCCCGCTCGGTGGCGTGGGCGTCCATGCCGACACCCGCGTCGTCGATGATCACGCAGGCGCCGTTGTGCACGGACTGGACGTTGACCTCGACCTTGGTGTTGGGCTGCGAGTGGCGGGCCGCGTTGTCGAGCAGCTCGGCGATGGTGAGCACGACCGGCTCGACGGCCCGGCTCTCGACGGCGATGTCGGCCTGGCCGTGGATCTGTACGCGCCGGTAGTCGCGGATGCGGGAGGTGGCACCGCGGACGACCTCGATCAGCGCTGACGTGGAGCGCTGGCGGCCCGGCCAGGATCCGCACAGTACGGCGATGGCCTGGGCGCGGCGGCCGAACTGGGCGTTGGCGTGGTCGATCTCGAGCAGGTCGCGCAGCACGTCGGGGCGGTCGTGGCGGTCCTGCATGTCGGAGATGGCGACCTGCTGCTCGTTGGCCAGCGCCTGGATCGAGCGCATCGACGACTTCAGGGCGGCCTTCGCGGACTGGTCGGCGCGGGCCTGGGCGTGCTCCACGGCGGTGGCGAACCGCTCCAGGACGTGGTCGAGGGACTTCGCGAAACCGCTGCCGGCGAGTCCGGCGTCGAGCAGGCCCACGCCGGCGAGCGGCTGCTGGGGGCCGTGGTCCTCCATCGCGGGGAGGCGTACGGCGACCAGGTGCCGTACCTCGTCCTCCCGGGTGCGCACGTCCTCGGCCAGCTCGGTGGTGCGTCGGCGCAGCCGCGCGGTGATCCCGCGCTGGCGCACCAGCAGCACGGTGACGGCGAGCAGGCCGACGGCCACGCACCAGAACACCGCCTCCGGTATCTGTTCCTTCATGGAGTCCTCGAAGTTCTCAAAGGCGGGGAGGGTGGTGATTGGGGGGTGGGTGTGTTGGGTGTGCGGGATGAGGGGCGTGGGGAGATGGGGGACGCGGCGCCCGACGGTAGTCGCGAGCGGGCGCGCGCACTTTTCCGCGCGCGCAAGGAAGTTGCCGTGAGGCGCAACGTCGGGCGCGTTGTCGTGCGCCGGGCGCGTCGGTGGCTTCGCACGCGGGTTGGCGTGCGCGCGTGTCGTGTGTGCGTAGCGCGTGCGTGCGTGTCGCGTGCGTGCGTCGTGTGCGTGCGTGTCGTGTGTGTGCCGTCGGCCACTCGGTTGTCGCACTCGGACCACGTAAACGGAATGTGTGCACTACGCTTACGAGCTGTAACTGCCGTGGCCAGAACTCCAGTTGATCAGGCATGTCGGCTTCGGCCGGGCACACTCTGGGCGGAGGAAGCGCATTGCCCGCGGGAACCTACATCGTGGAGTCGCAGACGACCGGTGAGGTGGATCCGCGTGAGCGGACCGACTTCTGGAGCGAGCATGTCGGGTCGTACCAGACCCGGATGGACTTCAGATACGCGAGCCCCGAGACGTTCCGCGGCGAGATGATCCGGCAGGGCACCGACACGTACCAGATCGTCGACTGGAGTTGCGACAAGATCGAGTACGTCCGTACGCCGAGGCTTGTGCGGCAGGAGCCCGATCCCGACTACCGGTTTCTGCTTCCGCTCTCCGGGGAGCTGGTGCTGCGGCAGGACGACCAGGAGGCGCGGCTCACGCCCGGTGCGGGGAGTCTGATGACGCTCGGGGCGCCGTTCCAGTTGCTCCACGACGCGTCGTTGCGGGGCATCATCTTCTCCATACCTGCCCGTGAGATCGACGGGCCGCTGAACCGGAAATCGCCCTTGGCGACCGGTATCGATCTGACGACCGGGCTGGGGCGGGTCGTCGGCTCCATGATCGAGAGTCTGTCGGCGGAGCGGGAGAGCCTGACGACGACCGAGTTCAACGCCGTGTCCGACCGGATCGTCGAGCTGCTGTGCATGATCTCTGTCGGGGACGACCGGCCCGACTCGTCCGGGCATCTGACCGAGGTCGAGGCGGTGGTTCGCCGTCATGTACGGGAGCACGCGGCGGATCCCGGGCTTACCGGGACGTCCATGGCGCGGGCGCTCGGGTGGTCGTTGCGGCAGATCCAGCTGGCGTTGCAGCGAGTGGGGACCACGCCGCGGGAGCTGATCCGTGAGGAGCGGTTGCGGCTTGTGCGGGATCGGCTTCAGTGCGGGGAGTGCGAGCACATGACGATCACGGATCTGGCGTATGCGTCGGGGTTCTCGTCGGCGAGCGCGTTGAGCACGGCGTTCAAGCAGCGGTTCGGGGTGAGTCCGCGGGAGATGCGGCACGGGGTGCGCTGAGGGGTTTGTGTGGGTGCGGGTTCGTTTTCGTTTTCGGGTGCGGCTGCGCTGTGGCTGGGTGCGCAGTTCCCCGCGCCCCTGGGTGGGTGGGGGCTGAGGCTCGTCTCCTGGGTGCGGGGCCGCGTCGGGATGTGTGTCCGCAGCCGGTGACGTAAGGCGCGGTTGCCGCCCGGTGACCGCCAACTGGTGTCCTCGTAAGCTGCGGACACACATCCCGCCACGTCCCCTCGGCCAGAGGGACCATCCGGGCCCAGTCAGGCGCGGACAACCAGGGCAGCCGGCACGTAATGAACAGGCCTCGGGCTGTTAGGGGCGCGAGGAACCGCGCACACAAGCGACGACGGCCGGCACGTGGTGAACCGGCCTCGGCGGCTACCGGTGTTTTTAGGGGCGCGGGGAACTGCGCACGCAAGCCACAGCAGGCCGCACTGATGTCACCGCCAACCCCCGGAGGGCTACGCCGACGCTCGCTTTCGAGGGGGCGACTTCTTGGCCGGGGTCTTCTTGGCGGCTGTTTTCTTGGTGGAGTCGGCTGTGGATTTTTTTGTGGCCGCTGTTTTCTTGGCGGCCGTCTTCTTGGCTGTCGACTTCTTGCCGGAGGCCGGCTTGGGGGAGGCCTTGCGGGCGGGGGTCTTGCGGATGGGCTTCACGTCGGCGTCAGCGTCGGAGTCCGCCTCGCCGCGGGCTACCTTCGCCTGGCGGACGCTGCTCTCCAGCGCGGCCATGAGGTCGATGACCTTGCCGCCGCCCTTCTCGGCGGAGGGCACGGCGGGCACCTTCTCGCCGGAGGCCTTGGCGGCGATGAGTTCCTCGACGGCCTCGCGATAGTCGTCGTGGAGCTCGTTGAGGTCGACCTCGCCGAGGGTGTCCATCAGCGCGTCCGCGAGATCGAGCTCCTTGTCCCGGACGGTGACACTGGAGTCGGGCGCGACGCTCTCGGGCGTACGGATCTCGTCCGGCCAGAGAAGCCCGTGCATCGCGATGACGTCGTCGACGACCCGCAGCATCCCGAGCCGCTCACGCCCACGCAGGGCGAACTTCGCGATCGCGACCTTCTGGCTGCGCTTCAGCGCCTCCCGCAGCAACGTGTACGGCTTGGCCGCCGGCACCCCGTTCGCCGCCAGGTAGTACGCCGTGTCCATCTGGAGCGGATCGATCCGGTCGGCCGGCACGAAGGCCACGATCTCGATCGTCCGGGCGGTCGGAATGGGCAGGGACGCCAGGTCCTCGTCCGTGATCGGGATGATCGAGCCGTCCGCGTCCTCGTACCCCTTGCCGATCTCCGGCGCCGACACCTCGCGCTCCTCCAGCTCGCACACCTTGCGGTAGCGAATGCGGCCGCCGTCCTCCAGATGGATCTGGCGGAAGGAGATCGAGTGGCTCTCGGTGGCGTTCACGAGCTTGATCGGGATGCTGACCAGGCCGAAGGAGATGGCGCCGTTCCATATGGATCGCACGTGCAGCACCTTTCCGATCGGTTGGGTACGGGTTCAGACGTTTCAGGATGAAATCGTGGGATTGTCATCCTATGACGCCGATCACTGAGGTGGAGGGGCGAAGGCTCGCGCTGAGCAATCTGGAGAAGGTCCTCCATCCGGCGACCGGCTTCACCAAGGGCGAGCTGCTGCACTACTACGCGACGACCGCCGAGGTCCTGCTGCCCCACCTCCGCGACCGGCCGCTGTCCTTCCTGCGCTACCCGGACGGGCCCGACGGCCAGGTCTTCTTCGCCAAGAACGTGCCGCCGGGTACGCCCGAGTGGGTCACCACGGCTGAGGTGCCGCGGTCGGAGGGACCGGCCCGCATGGTGCTGGTCCAGGACCTCCCGAGCCTCGTGTGGGCGGCGAACCTCGTGACCGAGTTCCATACGCCCCAGTGGCTGATCGACGCACCGGGCGAGGCCGACCGGCTCGTCTTCGACCTCGACCCGGGGGCGCCCGCGACCGTCGTCGAGTGCTGCGAGGTCGCGCTGTGGCTGCGGGAGCGGCTCGCGGCGGACGGGATCGAGGCGTACGCCAAGACGTCGGGGTCCAAGGGGCTGCATCTGCTGGCGGCGCTGCGGCCGACGCCCTCCGGCCGGACGACGGAGTACGCCAAGGAGCTCGCGATGGAGGCGGAGAAAGCGCTCCCGCGGCTGGTCGTGCACCGGATGACGCGCAGCCTGCGGCCCGGCAAGGTCTTCGTCGACTGGAGCCAGAACGCGGCACGTAAGACGACGGCGACCCCCTACACCCTGCGGGCCCGGGCGGAGCCGACGGTGTCGGCGCCGGTGACATGGACCGAGGTCGAGGAGTGCCGGTCCCCCCGCGGGCTCACCTTCCTGGCCCAGGACATCGGGCCGCGACTGCGGGACCACGGCGACCTGCTGGCCCCGCTGTTCGATCCGGAGCGCGCCGGCCCACTGCCCTGAGCACGGCCGGCCGGGGGGCGGGACCCGCACCGAAGACGAGGGGGGACCTCACAACAGAAGGAGCACCATGGAAGCACCACCGCCCTCCCGTACCGTCCGCCGCTCACTCGTCGTCGGGCTGACGGCTCTCGCCCTCGGCGCCCTGCCCTGGGCACCCACGGCCGCCACGGCCTCCCCGGACCTGGCCTCGGCGCGGGTCCCGGGCGCCGGGGTGATCACCGACTGGAGCGAGACCGCCGCCGCCGTGGTCAGCGTGGACGCCCGGCGCCCGACGGCCGAACCGTTCCTCTGGTACGGCTTCGTCTCGGCCGCCGTCTACAACGCGGTCGTCGGCATCGAGGGCCGCTACACCCCGTACAAGTGGCATGTACGCGGTCCCCGCGGCGCCTCCTCCGAGGCGGCCGCGGCGGCTGCCGCCCGCCGGGTCCTCCTGACGTACTTCCCCGCGTCGAAGGCCCGGATCGACACCGCCTACAGCGCGTCGCTCGCGAGGATCCCCGACGGAAAGGCCGAGGACCGGGGCGTCCGCTTCGGGGAACGCGCCGCCGCGCGGATCGTCGAGCTGCGTGAGAACGACGGGCGCGACAACCCGGTGACGTACGACAAGAAGCCCGCCCCCGGCGTCTGGCGCCCGACCCCGCCCGGCTTCGGCCGCTTCGCGAACCCGTGGCTGGGGAAGCTACGGCCGATGCTCTTCGACTCGCCGGACCGGTTCATGCCCGGCCCGCCGCCCGCGCTGACGTCGAAGAGGTACGCCCGGGACTTCGCCGAGGTGAAGTCGATGGGCGCGAGGAACAGCCCTGGGCGGACGGCCCGGCAGACGGAGACCGCGCGCTTCTTCTCCGACCCCCTGCCGCAGCAGCTCCAGGCCGCCTACCGCGACCACACGGCACGGCACGGACTGGACATCGTCGAGGCGGCCCGGCTGTTCGCCGCCGCCAACACGGCCAGCGCCGACGCGACGATCACCACGTGGAACTCCAAGTTCACCCACGCCCTGTGGCGTCCGATCACCGCGATCCGGCTGGCCGGCACCGACGGCAACCCCGCCACGGAGGCCGACCCGTCCTGGGAGCCGCTGCTCACCACACCCCCGTACCCGGAGTACATCGGCGGCCACTGCGCCAACGACGGGGCCGTCATGGCCGTACTGGACCGTCTGACCGGCGGTGACATCGACCTCCGCGTCTCGTCGGCGGTGACGGGCACCACCCGTACGTACACGAGGTCGGCCGACTACAACCGGGACGTGATCAACGCCCGGATCTGGAGCGGGATCCACTTCCGCACCGCCGACGTCGTCGGCAACCGGATCGGCCGGCACATCGGCAACTGGGCACTCGACCACCACTTCGCGCCGCTGCACTGATCACGTGATTCGGCCCGCCGTGCCGAACGCATGCCTCGATTGGCCTCGTTCGTCGCGCACGTCGATGCGCCGCGCCGGTCGCGGGACCCTCACACCCGCGTCCATGTGTGCCTGTCGCGGGCCATAGCGTGCAGTGCCTCGACGTCCGCCGGTTTGAGGGTTCCGCCGAGGCGGGTCAGTGTCGGGAGGTCCGTGTCGGTGAGCACGCGGGCCTCCCGCAGGGGGGCGGTGATGTCGAGGGAGGACGGGGCGAAGACGGCCAGGACCGGGCGGACCTCCGCGGTCAGGGCGTACGAGGCGCGGTCGGCGTCGGCTCGTACGGCGCGGAGCAGTGGGTGCGGCTCGCGGCGGCCGACCGTGACCATCGGATCGGCCACCAGGACCCGCTGTTTGCGGGCGTGGAGGGCGCGGACGGCGAAGAGACCGCCGGGGCCGATGACGAGATGGTGGATGCGGTCGCCGCCCGGGAGCGGGACCGAGTGCAGGGTGTGCCAGCCCGCCCCGTCCAGGCGGTCCAGGGCCTCCCCCACCGCCTGCTCCGCCATGAGCGCACGCCGGCGTGGATCGGGGCGCATACGGCGAGGGGCGGCCGGTTCGCGGTCGAGGGCGATCTGGAGTGCCTCGCCGGGCCGGTTCGGCGCGAGGTCGTCGTCCGGGTGGAGGGACAGCCGCGCGAGCTCCACGGGCGTGGGCACGGGTGGCGGACCCACCGTCACCTCGCCGCTCAGGAACGGCCCGAGCACGTCGAGCACGTCCTCGCGCCGCTCCTCGCTGAGCAGGTTGACCCTGGCCGCCTCCCTGTCGTACCAGGCGACATTCCTGCCGTCGGTGAGACACACGTAGAGCCGCTCCTGGCCGTGGCGCCAGGTCGGTATGACGCGCAGTCCGCTCATGCACCATCACCCCACGACCATGGGAACAGGCGGGGTGCTCCAGGGGCAAGAAGCCGGTTACCTTTGGAGCAGTCGAGGGGGAGGCGCCGTTGCGGGATCGCGGGAAGCAGTCCAATGCACCGGCCCCGGACAACCCGTGGAGCGAGATCGTGCCCGGCCTGTGGATGGGCGGTCACGAGTACACGGGCCGCTCGGGACAACCGGAGTTCGCCGTCGTACGTGACGAGTTCGACCTGGTCCTGACCCTGCTGCGACTACCCGGCCACGGCCCCGACCCGGGCGTGGAGCACCATGTGTGGCCGATCCCCGACGGACCGCTGGACGGCACCCAGCTGGCCGGTGTGATGCGGCTCGCGCGGACCGCGGACGAGGCACGGGACGCCGGCCGGCGCGTCCTGGTCCGCTGCTACCACGGCTACAACCGCTCGGGCCTGGTCGTCGCCCACGCCCTGATCCGCGCGGGCAGCACCGCCGAGGACGCGATCCGCCTGATCCGCTCACGCCGTTCCCCGTGGGCGCTGCACAACGAGTTGTTCGTGGACTACCTGCACACCGGGCTCGACACGGCCCGGCTCCTCGAAGAGCTCACCGAGTAGCTTGTCCCCACCGGCAACCGGCGAACAAAAAGGACTTCCGTACGAATAGGGTGTACGGGCGGCGGTAATCGGCCATGCTCGGTGACCGCGGCACCATCCCGGTCCACGCCGATCTCGCACCGGGCGAGCGGCCCTGACGCAGGAGCGCAGTGATCCACAACCGCCCCGCGGGCTCCCGCCGCCTCGCGCGCGCGGCGCTCGCGCTGCCCGTCGCCGCCCTGCTGCTCGCGGGCTGCGGCGACCCGGGCGATCTGCGCGGGTCGGGCCCGACGTCCACCGCCGTGGGCCCGACCCGGCTGTGGCCGGAGGTTCCGCCCGCCGCCTCGCCCGCCCTCGACTACGGCGAGGCGGAAACCGAGACCGTCCAGGGCGTCACCGCGCCGGGCGACGACATCCACAAGGTCGACCCGGTCGCCGTCTTCCGCGCGGAGATCGCCCGCCATCCGGATCTCTACACCGACGACGGGGCCTCGTACGCGGAGACGGCCCAGCGGACCAAGGAGTGCGGCAAGAAGGGCGAGCGTGGCCGGAAATGCCCGGTCCTGCACCCGTACTACCGCGACATCACCGGCGACGGCCGGGACGACATGGTGCTCGGCGTGCGGATGCCCGAGAACCAGCTGGGCGTGCGCGCGTACACCTTCATCGGTCACCGGCTGGTCGAGGTCATGGCCACGACGGACAGCACGCTCAGCGTCCAGATCGCGGGCCATGACGTGATCATCCGCTCGCCGTCGACGCTGGCGGGCTACGAGTACCGCACGGTGTGGTCCTGGGACCGCCGCCAGAAGGCGATGCTCGCGGCGAAGGACGAGATCCTGCGGGTGGGGGCGACCGCCACACCCAGCGGCCCCGCTCCCACGCGTTCCCCGGCCGCGGACTCCCGGTGAGGCGCCCGCGGCCGACCGGGCCGCCCACCGGGATGCGGCGCCTGCGCCACTGGACCGCCACCCTCACCTGGAAGGCCGCCGCCTTCATCACCGTGATGTGCTGCGGCCTGGCCGCTCTTCTCGGCACCCTCGTGCACGTCTCGGTGACCAACCAGACCGTCGGTGAGGCCCGCGACCGCGCGCTCGACCGGCTCACCGAGGCGACGGAGGCGTTCGAGGCGGGCGACCGGCTGCCGCACGGCGCGGGCGTCGACCTGGCGGGCCTGCCCGTCGAGCTGCGTACGCTCGCCGAGTCCGGGGACCGCGGCACGATGGTCGGCAGCGACGACCCGCACCCCACGATGTGGGCGGCCGGTCCCGCGAGCGGCGGGCGCGCGCTCGCCGTGCGGGTCGACTACTCGCAGGGCGTCCGTACGATCGACGGTCTCGACCAGGCGATCCTCGGCTCCTCGGCGCTGGCGATCGGCGTGACGCTGCTCGGGGGCGCGTTCGCGGTGACCCGTGTGACGCGGCGGCTGCACGGCACGGCCCAGGTGGCGCGGCGCATCAGCGCGGGCGACCTGGACGCGCGGGTGAACGACCCGCGGGCCGAGGACCCGACGCGCCCCCAGGACGAGGTGGCCGCGGTCGCGGGCGCGCTGGACACGATGGCGTCCTCGCTGCAGGGCAAGCTGCTGAGCGAGCAGCGCTTCACGGCGGACGTCGCCCACGAGCTGCGGACCCCGCTGACCGGGCTGCACGCGGCGGCCGAGCTGCTGCCGCCGGGCCGCCCGACCGAGCTGGTCCGCGACCGGGTCGCCGCGCTGCGCACGCTCACCGAGGACCTGCTGGAGATCTCCCGGCTCGACACGCGCAGCGAGCGGCTGGACGTGGACGCGGTACGGCTCGCGGAGGTGGCCGAGCGGGTGGTCCGGGCGTCCGGCACGGACACCGAGGTCCAGGTCGTACGGGACGTGGTCGTGGAGACCGACCGGCGGCGCCTGGAGCGGGTGTTGGGCAATCTCGTCGCCAACGCGCACAAGCACGGGCGGGCGCCGGTGTCGCTGACGGTCGACGGGCCGCTCGTCACCGTGCGGGACCACGGTGACGGCTTCCCGGCGTACCTCGTCGAGCACGGGCCGCAGCGGTTCCGGACGGAGGGCGGCTCCAAGGGACATGGGCTGGGGCTGACCATCGCGCTGGGGCAGGCCGGGGTGTTGGGGGCGCGGCTGGGGTTCGCGAACGCGGCGGACGGTGGGGCTGTCGCGTCGCTTTCGCTCCGCTGAGCCCCGGGGGCGACCGGGCTCGGGATGCGGACGGCCTGGCCGCTGCGGGTGCGTTGTGGCTGGTCACGCCCCGCGGCGGAGCCGCAGGTCGACACAGCTCCGCGCCCCTGACGGGGCGCGGGGTGAGCGGTTGCTTGTCTCTGATGGCTCAGTGTGACGGGCGCGTCGCGCGGGGCGCTCATAATGTGGCGATTAGTCAGCTCTGCCCCCGTTTCTGGAGGAGCCAGCAATGTCACTGCGTACCGCTCTCACCCGCATAGGCATAGCCGCCGCCGGCGGCGCCCTCGTCGTCGGAGCCGCGAGCCCCGCTCTCGCGAACGACGACTGGGGCCACCACCACAACAACGGCAGTCACCACAAGCTCTACAAGGGCGTCGTCACCGCGCCCGGCGGACTGAACCTCCGCGACAGGCCGACCCGCGGCAGCGCCGTCGTGGGCTTCGTGGGCCACGGCCAGAAGGTCTCCATCTTCTGCAAGACGAGCGGCGAGAACGTCCAGGGCAACCACCTCTGGTACCTCCTGGCGGACGGCACCTGGGCCTGGGCGACGGCCCGCTTCATCGACAACATCGGTCCGGCGCCCCGCTGGTGCTGAGCACCCCGCGCCCCTGAAGGGGCGGCCGAGGTGCACCCGAGAAGCCCGTTTGACCCTCTATAGCGGGACATCCACTGTTTCGCTTGCTACGTTCCGGACATGCTCTCGCCCGGAACGACAACGCAGGCGGACCCGCCCGCTCCCGTTGTCCCCCTCCCCCGGCGCCGTGGCATCGAGTTCACCCTCATCGTCGTGGCCGTCCTGCTCTCCGTGTACGGCTACTGCGACGTGGGTATCGCCCGGACCGGGTCGGTCCCGCCCGGCGCCGTCGGCTACGGCGCCGGGCTCGGCGTACTCGCGCTCCTCGCGCATCTCGCGGTGCGTCTGCGGGCCCCGTACGCCGATCCGCTGCTGCTGCCGATCGGCGTCCTGCTCAACGGACTGGGCCTGGTGCTCATCTACCGGCTCGACCTGGAGACCCCGGACGACCCGGCCGCCCCGACACAGCTCGTCTGGTCGACGCTGGGCATGGGCCTGTTCATCGCGGTCGTGGTGCTGCTGCGCGACCACCGGGTGCTCCAGCGCTACACGTACGTGTCCGTCGTGAGCGCGCTCGTCCTGCTCGTCCTGCCGATCTTCTTCCCCTCCGTGAACGGCGCCCGCATCTGGGTCAGGGTCGCCGGATTCTCCATCCAGCCGGGCGAGTTCGCGAAGGTCCTGCTCGCGGTGTTCTTCGCCGGCTACCTCGCGGCGAACCGCAACGCCCTCGCGTACACCGGCCGTCGCGTCTGGCGGCTCCAACTGCCCACCGGGCGCGTCCTCGGCCCGATCGTCGCGATCTGGCTGCTGAGCGTCGGCGTCCTGGTCCTGGAGCGGGACCTCGGCACGTCGCTGCTCTTCTTCGGCCTGTTCGTGATCCTGCTGTACGTCGCCACGGGCCGCACCGGCTGGATCGCGGTGGGCCTGCTGCTCGCGGCGTGCGGTGCCGTCGCCGTCGGCTGGCTCGAACCGCATGTGCACAGCAGGGTCGAGGACTGGCTGCACCCGTTCGCGTCGATCGAGGCGGGCCTGGGTCCGAACCAACTCGCCCAGTCGCTCTTCTCGTTCGCCGCCGGCGGGATGCTGGGCACGGGACTCGGCCTCGGCCACTCCGTCCTCATCGGCTTCGCCGCCAAGTCGGACTTCATCCTGGCCACGGCAGGCGAGGAACTGGGCCTGGCCGGCCTCTCCGCGATCTTCCTGCTGTACGGGCTGCTGGTCGAGCGCGGCTACCGGGCGGGCCTCTGCCTGCGCGACCCCTTCGGCCGGCTGCTCGCGGTCGGACTCGCCTCGATCGTCGCCCTCCAGGTCTTCGTGATCGCGGGCGGCGTGACGGGGCTGATCCCGCTGACCGGAATGGCGATGCCCTTCCTGGCGCAGGGCGGCTCGTCGGTCGTCACCAACTGGATCATCGTGGCCCTGCTGATGCGCCTGAGCGACTCGGCGCGCGGCGGGCCCGAGGCGGCGAAGGCCGGAGAAAGGGCCGAAGAGCAAAGGGTCACGCCATGACCGGGAACGGCCGCCCCATGACCCGGTACGTCCGGCACGCCGCCGCCTTCTGCGCCCTGCTCCTGCTCGCCCTCCTCGTCAACGCCACCCGCATCCAGCTCGTCCAGGCCCGCTCGTACGACGAGAACCCGGCCAACCGCCGCCACACGATCGCCCGTTACGGCCAGCCGCGCGGCGACATCCTCGTCGGCGGCGAGCCGGTCACCGGCTCCAAGGACTCCGGCGAGCAGTTCCGCTACGAACGGACTTACAAGAACGGCCCGTTGTACGCGCCCGTCACCGGCTTCGCCTCGCAGGTGTACGGGACGAATCTGCTGGAGGGCGCCGAGGACGACGTCCTGGCGGGCACCGACCCGCTGCTGTCGCCGCTCCCCCTGTGGAACGACCTCACTCGGGCCCGCAACCCCGGCGGTCACGTCGTCACGACCCTCGACCCGGCCGCGCAGCAGGCGGCGTACGAGGGGCTCGGCGACCGGCGGGGCGCGGTGGCCGCGCTCGAACCGTCCACGGGACGGATCCTGGCGCTGGTCTCCACGCCCTCCTACAACCCCGAGGAGCTCTCCGGGACGGACTCGGCGGTGGCCCGGGCATGGACGCGGCTGAACCAGGCGGCCAACAAGCCGATGCTCAACCGGGCCGTGCGGCAGACGTATCCGCCCGGCTCCACCTTCAAGGTGGTCACCGCGGCGGCGGCCCTCGACGCGGGCGTGGTGGAGGACGTCGACGAGCCCACGAAGTCCCCCGACCCGTACCGGCTGCCGGGCAGCTCGGTCCGGCTGACGAACGAGGTCGAGGGGTGCGCGGACGCCTCCCTGAGGTACGCCTTCACCTGGTCGTGCAACACCGTCTTCGCCAAGCTGGGCGTGGACGTCGGGGTGGCCGGCATGCGGGCCGGGGCCGCCGGATTCGGCTTCAACGAGCGGCGGTTGAGGGTCCCCTTCCGGGTCTCCCCCAGCACCTTCGACACCCGGGTGGACCGGGCGCAGCTCGCGCTCTCCTCCATCGGCCAGTACAACACCCGGGCGACGCCGCTGCAGATGGCGATGGTCGCCGGGGCCGTCGCGAACAACGGCTCGGTGCGTACGCCCCACCTGGTCGAGCGTACGACCACCGACGACGGCGACACGGTGTCGGCCACCGGGCAGCGCACCCTCCACCAGGCCATGAACCCCGCCACCGCCGTACAGCTGCGCGAGCTGATGACGGACGTGGTGGAGCGGGGCACCGGCAAGAACGCCGCCGTCCCCGGCGCCACGGTCGGCGGCAAGTCCGGCACCGCCCAGCACGGCATCCACAACTCCGGTACGCCGTACGCCTGGTTCATCTCCTGGGCGAAGGCGGACGACGCGGTGGAGCCGGCCGTGGCCGTCGCGGTCGTCGTCGAGGACGCGGAGGCCGACCGGGGGGACATCAGCGGGGGCGGGGACGCGGCGCCGATCGCACGGGCCGTGATGGGGGCGGTGCTCGGGCGTTGATGCCCGCTTCGTGAGACGGGGGGTGTTGTCCGGTTCCGTACCGACCTACCGTTCGGTCATGACTCAGACCGCTGCCTCGTACGAACTCGCCCAGGTCAACATCGCCCGGCTCAAATCCCCTCTGGACTCACCGCGGTTGAAGGACTTCGTCGACGCCCTCGACCCGGTGAACGCGGTCGCCGACACCTCCGACGGTTTCGTCTGGCGTCTGCAGAGCGACTCGGGCAACGCGACGGACGTGGCCGTCTTCGGCGACGAGTGGCTGATCGTCAACATGTCGGTGTGGCGGGACACCAACGCCCTCACCGCGTTCATGTACCAGGGGCAGCACCGCGAGCTGCTCGCCCGTCGGCGCGAGTGGTTCGAGCGGATCCAGGAGGCGATGACCGTCCTGTGGTGGGTACCGGCCGGGCACCGGCCGACGGTCGCCGAGGCGGAGGAGCGGCTGCTGCATCTGCGGGCGCACGGGGCGACCGCGTACGCGTTCACGCTTCGGACGTCGTTCCCGTCCGGGGAGGCGGCGCCTGTCCTCGGGGCGGCGGACCGGGTCCTGCCGGATGTGGAGTGCCTGGTCTAGAGCCGGCGGCGTGCGACCGCCCGTTCTAGGGCTCCGCGCCGGCCTCGATGGCCTGCTCCACCTCCGCGACCCGTGCCTTTTCCTCCGCGGCGAAGCGTTCCGCGTCCAGTTGTTCGGCCAGTTCCTCGTCCTGGGCCATGAGGAGGTCGAGGTTGGAGTTGCCCATGTCGAAGACTCCCATGTCGACGTAGGCCTGCTGGAGGCGCTTGCCCCACAGGCCGATGTCCTTGACGCAGGGGACGATGCGGGAGAACAGCAACTGGCGGAACAGCGCGAGGAATTCGGAGCGCTCGCTGTACTCCTCGGCCTCCGCCTTGGGGATGCCGAAGTTCTCCAGGACCTCCACGCCGCGCAGCCGGTCGCGCATCAGGTAGCAGCCCTCGATGACGAACTCCTCACGTTCGCGGAGCTCGGCGTCGGTGAGCTGCTTGTAGTAGTCGCGCAGCGCCATGCGGCCGAAGGCCACGTGGCGGGCCTCGTCCTGCATGACGTACGCGAGGATCTGCTTGGGCAACGGCTTGTCCGTGGTGTCCCTGATCATGCCGAACGCGGCCAGCGCCAGGCCCTCGATGAGGACCTGCATGCCGAGGTAGGGCATGTCCCAGCGGGAGTCGCGGAGGGTGTCGCCGAGCAGCGACCGGAGGTTGTCGTTGACCGGGTACAGCATCCCGATCTTCTCGTGGAGGAACCGGGCGTAGATCTCCGCGTGGCGGGCCTCGTCCATGGTCTGGGTGGCGGAGTAGAGCTTGGCGTCCAGGTCCGGGACCGATTCGACGATGCGGGCCGCGCAGACCATGGCGCCCTGCTCGCCGTGCAGGAACTGGCTGAACTGCCATGAGGCGAAGTGCTTGCGGAGTTCGCCCTTGTCGCGGTCGTTCATCCTCGCCCAGTAGGGCGTGCCGTAGATCGAGATCGACTCGTCGGGGGTGCCGAGCGGATCGTGCGGGTCCACCTCCAGGTCCCAGTCGATCCGCTTCCGGCCGTCCCACTGCTTGTCCTTGCCCTTCTGGTAGAGGGCGAGCAGACGGTCGCGCCCTTCGTCGTACTCCCAGCTGAACCGTGCCGCGCCGGTCGCGGGCACCTGCCAGAGGGGGGCTCCGGGGTCCTTGGCGTACAGGTCGTAGGTGGGCATGTCCCGCAGGCTCCTACGTAGTAGACGACGGGTCAACAAGTTGCGCGCGAGGGATTGACGGGCTTGCTGACAAGCAGTCTCATAAGGAGTGACCGGCGGTAACCCGAAGGTTTCTTCCCGTACGACGAGGTGGGCACAGCCATGACGACCGTGACGGAGACCGAGGTGCTGCGCGATGCGCTCGGTCTGCTCAAGGACCGGGAGCAGGTGGCCGAGCGGCTGCTCGACTCCTCCGCGAAGCACTCCTTCGACCCGGACAGGGAGCTGGACTGGGACGCCCCCTTCGAGGAGGGGAAGTGGTTCTGGCCGCCGGAGTTGGTGTCGTTGTACGACACGCCGCTGTGGAAGCGGATGAGTGAGGAGCAGCGGATCCTGCTGTCGCGGCACGAGGCCGCTGCGCTGGCCTCGCTGGGGATCTGGTTCGAGATCATCCTGATGCAGCTGCTGGTGCGGCACATCTACGACAAGGCGGCGACGAGTGCGCATGTGCGCTACGCGCTGACCGAGATCGAGGACGAGTGCCGGCACTCGAAGATGTTCGCGCGGCTGATCTCGTCGGGCGGGACGCCGTGGTACCCGGTGAGCCGGGCCCATCAGAACCTCGGGCGCTTCTTCAAGACGGTGTCGACGACGCCCGGGTCGTTCACGGCGACGTTGCTCGGCGAGGAGGTGCTCGACTGGATGCAGCGGCTGACGTTTCCGGACGAGCGGGTGCAGACGTTGATCCGGGGTGTGACGCGGATCCACGTGGTGGAGGAGGCGCGGCATGTCCGGTACGCGCGGGAGGAACTGCGTCGGCAGATGGTGACCGCGCCCCGGTGGTCGCAGGAGTTCACGCGGGTGACGTCCGGGGAGTTCGCGCGGGTGTTCTCGGTGGCCTTCGTCAATTCGGATGTGTACGAGAACGTGGGGCTCGACCGGCGTGAGGCGATGGCGCAGGTCAAGGCGAGTGGGCATCGGCGGGAGGTCATGCAGACGGGTGCGAAGCGGCTGACCGACTTCTTGGACGACATCGGGGTGTTGCGCGGGGCGGGGCGGCGGCTTTGGAGGTCTTCGGGGTTGCTGGCCTGAGGGGTCTGACCTGAGGGTGGGGGCGGTCCGGTCGCGGGCTGCGAGTTGTGGTCGGTGCGTGCCCACGGCGGCCGCCCGTTTCGGGGTTCTGCTCGGCGGGCTCAGGGGTAGAGGCCGGCCCGGAAGGCGAACGAGACGAGTTGGGCTCGATCACGTGCGCCGACCTTCGTCATGGCCCGCACCGCATGCGTCTTCACGGTGAACGGCGACACGGACAGCTGGGCCGCGATCTCGTCGTTGCCGAGACCGCTCGCGACGAGGACGACCACGTCCCGTTCCCTGGGTGTCAGAGCGTCGAAGCGTCGCAGCAGTTCCTTGTCGATCACCGGGGGCGGACTGTCGGTCATGTGACCGATGAGCGCGGCCGTCGCCGCGGCCGACAGCGCACCGCCACCGCCGACGACCTCGGTGATTCCGGCGACGAGTTCTGCGGGGCTCACGGTCTTGCTCAGGAAGCCGTTGGCGCCCGCGCGAAGGGCGGCGAGAACGATGTCGTCCTGGTCGAAGGTGGTCAGCACGATCACCCGCAGGCTTTCGGGCGGGTGCTCCCTACGGATCCGGCGGGTGGCTTCGACGCCGTCGATGCCGGGCATCCGGATGTCCATCAGGACCAGGTCGACGGGGTGGTCCCGGAGGAAGGGGAGGACCTGGAGTCCGTCGGAGAGATCACCCGCGACAACGAGACCCGGGTCGAGCCGGAGCATCGCCCTGATGCCGGCCCTGATCTCGTCCTGGTCGTCGACGATCAGAACCCGCGTCATCGGACGGTGGCTCCCAAGGGGCTGAACTCCGCGTGGACCCGGAATCGACCGTCATCGGTGTCGATCGTCAGCCGCCCGCTGGAGGACTCGACGCGTTCGCGCATCCCCACGAGTCCGAGTCCGCTGCCCGGTCCGGAGCCACGCGGTGAGTGACCGACGCGGTTCTCCACGGTGACGCAGATCCTGCCGTCGCGCTCGCGCACATCCACCGTTGCCGGCCCCTCTCCATGCCGGTAGGCATTCGTGAGTGCTTCCTGGACGACCCGGTAGACCGTCACGCCGACGCTGGGCTCCACGAAACCGGCGGGGATGTCGATGGAGGGATCGACGTCGAGGCCGATGCTCTCGAAGGAGGCGACCAGGCCTTCCAGGCCGCTGAGCGCCGGGGTCGGCCGGAGCGCCTCGTCGTCGGAGATGTCGTCCCCGAGGCGGAGGAGCGCGAGGATCCGCTGCGTCTCGACGACGACGGTACGGGCGCTGGACCTGGCCGAGACGAGGGCCTGCCGGGAGGGCTCGGCGTCCTCGGGCAGCCCGATCTCCGCGGCACCGAGATGCATGCTCAGCATCGCGACCTGGTGGCCGATGACGTCGTGGAGGTCCCGGGCGATGCGGAGCCGTTCCTCGGTCACCCGTCGGGTGGCTTCGATCTCGCGGGTGGCGATGGCGCTTTCGGCCCGTTCCTCCAGGGTGCGCCAGTGCTCTCGATGGATGCGCAGGGCGGCCCCTGTCGCGCCTCCCGCCACGGCCGAGAAGAGTGCGGCGGCTCCCACGACCGCGCCGCCGCGGAATCCTCCCAGCGTCATGAACGCCCCCAGGAAGAACGCGGCCACGATGCCGGTTCCGACCAGCGGCTGCTTCCCCCTGACGGTGACCGAGAACAGCACGAGCACTGCCATCATCCACACCGACAGGGGGTCGTGGCCCACCGCCGTGACGGCGAAGGACGCCGCGCTCGTCACGACCAGTCCTGCCCACGGCCTCCGCCATGAGAGGGCGACACCGCCACCGGCGAGGAGCACGGAGAGGGCCGTCTGCCAGTCCGAGCCTCGCAGGATCACTGCCACGATCTGGCCGGTGAAGACCAGCGCGGCCACCGAATAGGCGATGAGGTGCAGCGCCTCGGGGCGGCGGACCCACAGGGGTGCCACGGGCCCTTCCTGGTTGTTCCGCGCCTTGACCATGGCCTGATTCTCGTCCACGTCTGCCGCGGCCGCGTACTTCGAACGAAGTAGACGGCGGGCCCCGTCCGGGGCGGTGGGGACGGCGGAACTCATTCGATTCGAAGTGGATGGCAGAACTACTTCGTTCGAAGTACGCGGCCCCTCCCGAGGCCGCTGAGACTCCTCGTCGAGGCGACCGCCTCACACCGTCACGATCACAGAACGGGACACCCGATGACTCAGACCACCGTGAGTCCAAGCACGGCCACGACCTCGACGACGCTCTCCGGGCTCCGATCGCTCCATCTGATCCGAGTCGCCTTCTCCCTGGTCTGGGTGGCACTCGTCGCCGCGACCTCCGCCTCGCTCGTGTCGACGGACAAGCCCACCGTGATCGCGGCCGTGCTGCTCGTCGTCTACCCCCTGTGGGACGTCGTCGCCACGCTCCTCGAACGCCGCATGACCGGCCCCGGCGCCACGGACCGCGTCGGTACGACCAACATCGCTCTCGGCGTGGCCGCCACCGCAGGCATGACCATCGCCCTCTTCTCCACCATCGGGAAGGCGCTGCTCGTGTTCGGCATCTGGGCCCTCCTTTCCGGAGCGATCCAGCTCGTCGTGGCGATCCGGCGCCGGCGCATCGTCGGTGCCCAGTGGCCCATGGTCATCAGCGGCGGCCTGTCCGTCCTCGCCGGTGCCTCCTTCGCCGCCATGTCCTCCTCGGCGACGAGCGGCCTGTCCACCATCGCCGGCTACTCGGCCTTCGGCGCCTTCTGGTTCCTCGTCTCCGCCATCACCCTGAGCATCCGCGACCGACGCGAAACTCGCTGACCACCACCGTCGAAGCCACCGCCCACCCCTCAGCCCGTCCGGCCTCTGAGGACGAGGCCGTGCGGCCCAATCCCCCACCCACCCACAGCACCCCGCACCCCCCAGCCCGTCCGGCGTCTGGGGACAAGGCCGTTCAGACCGATCCCCCACCCACCCACAGCAACCCCCACCCCCTCAGCCCGTCCGGCGTTTGAGGACGAGGCCGTTCAGGCCGATGCGGGGGTCTGGGGGCGCAGCCCCCAGGGACGGGACGGGTAGGGGCGGCGGGGGCGGGAAAGGTTACGCTGCGGGGCATGACCTCGGAGGTTCCCACACGCGCGTATCGGCGGCTCAGTGTCGAGGAGCGGCGGAGCCAACTGCTCGACGCGGCGTTGTCGTTGTTCGCGGCCCGGGCCCCCGAGGAAGTCTCCCTGGACGACGTGGCGGAGGCGGCCGGCGTCTCACGACCCCTGGTGTACCGCTACTTCCCCGGCGGCAAGCAGCAGTTGTACGAAGCCGCACTGAGATCCGCCGCGGAAGAGCTGGAGCACTGTTTCGCCGAACCCCCGCAGGGCCCGCTCACCCAGCGGCTCTCCAACGCCCTCGACCGCTACCTCGCCTTCGTGGACGAGCACGACGCCGGATTCAGCGCGCTGCTGCAGGGCGGAAGCGTCGTCGAGACGTCCCGGACCACGGCCATCGTGGACGGGGTGCGGCGCGCCGCCGCCGATCACATCCTGGTCCATCTGGAGGTCGAGGACCCGGGACCCCGGCTGCGGATGACCGTCCGGATGTGGATCACGGCGGTCGAGGCCGCCTCCCTGATCTGGCTGGACGAGGAGAAGGAACCCCCGCTGGACGAGCTCCGGGACTGGCTCGTCGAGCAGTTCGTCGCGTGCCTGGTGGCGACCGCGGGGCGCGACGCCCAGACGGCCGGTGCCGTACGGGCCGCGCTGGCGATGGAGCCCACGGACGGCCCGATGGGCACTTTCGCACGGGCGGTGCTGCCCGTCGTGAGCGACGCGGGCCACCTGCTGTGACACTGGCTGCGTGAAGAGCGAAGACACCCCCTTCGAAGGCGGCCCCCTGGACGGCCGGGTGCTGCCGGTCCTGCTCGGTCCGACCGGACACCCGCCGAAGGTGTACCGGGTCCCGGTCCCGGACAACGCCGGTGGCCCGCCGACCGTGCTCGTCTACCGGCGGGTGCAGGCGGGGACCAGCAGGCGGCTGGCGCTGCATCAGGGATGGAAGTACCAGTACGACCCCACGGACACGGGCGGCGGCAGGCTCAGGTGGCCGTGGTCCAGGCCGGAGGCCGAGCCCGACACCGCGGCGCGCATCAAGCCAGACGCCACGCCGGACGGCAAGTCGGACGACACCGACGAGTGACCTCGTTGGGCCGGATCGCCCACGCTCGCCGCGCGGAGCTCGCGCGCGCGTCTGACGCTCGTGGTGCGGAGGAGCGGAAGGTCCGCGCCCCGCACCGGAGGTGATGACGTGTCAGGAAGGCTTCTGCGGCTGGTCTGTACGGCGGCGATCGCGGCCGGCGCCGTCCTCGCACCCGGCCCGGCGGCTGCGGTGCCCGAGCCCGGTGAGAGTCCGGTGGCCGAGCCCGGCGAGAGCTCGGCACCGGATTCCGTACCGGAAGGCGAGCCGTCCGTGGCCGAGTTGCTGACCGACCTCCAGCGGCTGTACCGGGAGGCGGAGGAGGCGACCGAGACGTACAACGCGACCGAGGAGAAGCTGAAGCGGCAGCGGACCGAGGTCGCGAAGCTCAACGGGCGCCTCGCCGCGGCCCGGCTCTCGCTCCAGGGCAGCCGCGGCGCCGCGGGACGGCTCGCCCGGCAGCAGTACCAGGGCACGAGCGAGATCTCCTCGTACGTACGGCTGCTGCTCGCCCGCGATCCTCAGCACGCGCTCGACCAGGGCCAGGTGATCAGGCAGGTCTCGCTGGAGCGCGCCGGAACGATCGACCGGCTGGTGGTGGACGAGAGAAGGACCGACGGGCTGGCGCGGGAGGCCCGGCGCGCGCTCGACGAGCAACTCACCCTCGCCGAACGGCAGAAGAAGGACCGTGACCTCGTCGGGAAACGGCTGAAGGACGTCGAGGAGCTGCTCGTCTCGCTGTCCGCCGAACAGCTCGCCCGGGTGGCCGAGCTGGAGAAGTCGGGCGTGGCCGAGGCGCAGGACGAGCTCGTCGCCTCGGGCGCGCTGAGCAGTGCGCGACCGCCCTCCGGTGAAGGGGACCGGGCGCTGCGCCATGCCGTGGACCAGATCGGCAAGCCGTACGAGTGGGGCGCCGAGGGACCTGACACGTACGACTGCTCCGGTCTCACCTCGGAGGCCTGGGGCAGCGCGGGCCGCGCCATTCCCCGTACCAGCCAGGAGCAGTGGGCCCGACTGCCTCGCGTGGAGCTGAGCGAGCTGCGCCCTGGGGACCTGGTCGTCTACTTCCCCGAGGCCACCCACGTCGCCATGTACCTCGGCGACGGCATGGTCGTCCAGGCTCCGAGACCGGGGTCGACGGTCAAGGTGTCCCCCATCGCGGCCAATCCCGTACTGGGTGCCGTGCGGCCGGACCCGGGAGGAGAGCCGCTGCGGACCTATGTCCCGCCGGAGCTCCCCGAGGGCGCGACGGACGGTTCGGACGAGGGCTACAGCGCCGCTTCCCGCCCGGGGTCGCGGGGAACTGCGCAATCAGCCGCAGCCGACCCGCAGCCGGAGTGAGAGCTCGGGCGCCGGTCTCAGGAGAGCGGCCAGTTGCGCAGGGCGGCGTCGGCCATTTCCTGGAGTTCGTCGCGGCCCACACCGCTCGCGGCCTGCACTGCGATGCCGTACCCCAGGGCGGTGAGGTGGCGGGCCAGTAGCCCCGGATCGGTCTCCGGGGGCAGGTCGCCGTCGTCGACGGCCCGCTGGAACCGCTCCCGGATGAGGGAGTAGCCGTTGTCGCGCCAGGCGACGAGAAGGTCACGGACTTCCCGCCCGGAGTCACTGACGCTCAGGGCGCCCTGGACGCCCAGGCAGCCGTTGGGGTGGGCCGGGCGGGTGGTGGTTCGAACGGTGCCGGCCAGGATGGCGGTGGCGACGCCGAGGGCGGTCGGCTCCTCCAGGGCCCGGGGCAGGTAGGCGCTCGGGCCCTCGGTGTAGCGCTCCAGGGCCCTGCGGAACAGCGCCTCCTTGTTGCCGAAGGCCGCGTACATGCTGGTGGTGGAGATGCCCATCGCATTCGTCAGGTGGGCCAGGCTGGCCCCCTCGTAGCCGTGCTCCCAGAAGACCAGCATGGCCCGTTCGAGAGCCTCGTCGGCGTCGAACCCTCGCGGTCGGCCGATGGGGCCGTTCTGTTTCGTCTCCACCCCCGCAGTCTACCTCTTCCGCATCGATCGATACGGAAGTGCTATCGTTCGACTTCTGCAGAGATCGATGCAGAAGTCGAAGGAGGCTGTTCACATGTGGACGCGGTTCCGGACCTGCACCGGGAGCTGCGCCGGCAGACGCGAAGAACAGTCCGGATACCGACAACAGCCCGCTCGGGCCACTTGATTCTGGAGGAAAGACATGACCGTCACACTGATCACCGGAGCCAACAAGGGCATCGGCTTCGAGACAGCCAAACAGCTTCTGGAGTTGGGCCACGTCGTCTACATGGGCGCGCGTGACGTCGAACGAGGTGAAAAGGCCGCGGCAGAGCTCGGCGCGCGATTCGTGCAGCTCGATGTGACCGACGACGCATCGGTGAGCGGCGCGCTGGCGACGATCGGTTCGGCCGAGGGCCGCCTCGACGTGCTCGTGCACAACGCGGGCATCCTCGGGAGCGAAGTCAGCGACGGTCCCTCGGCTCTGCGAATGTTCGACACGAACGCGGTGGGAATCGTGCGCGTCACGGAAGCGGCACTTCCCCTGCTGCGCAAGTCCTCGAACCCCACCGTGGTCACCGTTTCGAGCAGCCTCGGGTCGTTCTGGGCGGTCAACAACCCGGACCGGCCGGAGTTCAACGTGCCGTTCGCGCTCTACTCCGCGTCAAAGTCGGCGGCGACCATGCTCACGGTCCAGTACGCCAAGTCCCAGCCGGGCATCAAGTTCAACGCACTTGAGCCCGGCACCACCGCCACCGACATGACCGCGGCCCTCGGAATCGGAAGGCCGGTGGAGGAGAGCGCCAGGACTGTCGTGCGCCTGGCAACCCTCGACGCGGACGGTCCCACCGGAACTCTCCAGGACGAGAACGGGGAGTTGCGCTGGTAGCCGTGCGGGCACGAGCACGTCGAGGGGCGGCGCGACCGACCCGTCAGGCTCCGGCGACCGAGGCCAGATAGGCGCCCGTCTTCTCCGGGTCGTAGAAGAAGTTCTCGAAGTCCGAGGGGTCGTTGAAGCCGTTCGCGAAGCGGTCGGCCACCGGGGGGAGTTGGCCCGCCGCGCCGATCAGGTTGAGGACGTGCTCCGGCGGTGCGCCGAGCATCGCGTTCGTCCACTTGGTCACGTGCTGGGCCGTGTCCCAGTACCGCTCGAACGTGTCCCGCATCCACGTCTCGTCGAACTCCTTCTCACCGTGCGAGAGGATCGAGTCGAGGTACGAAGCGGCGCACTTCGAGGCCGAGTTGGAGCCCTGGCCGGTGATCGGGTCGTTCGCCACGACCACGTCGGCGACGCCGAGGACCAGGCCGCCGCCGGGCAGTCGGCCGACGGGGTTGCGGACCGTGGGCACGTAGCGTCCGGACAACGTGCCGCCGGCGTCGGTGAGTTCGACCTTGGTGGCCCGCGCGTACTCCCACGGCGTGAACCGCTCCATGAGTTCCAGGGTCAGGGAGAGGTGTTCGGCCGGGTCCTTGACGCCCTGGAAGGCGTCCAGCGGGCCGCCGGGTATGCCCTCCCAGAAGAGGATGTCCGCCCGGCCGGAGGTGGTGAGGGCGGGCATGACGAAGAGTTCGCCCACGCCGGGCACGAGGTTGCAGCGCACCGCGTCGTAGTCCGGGTGCTCCGGGCGCGGGCCCAGGCCGTGGACGTACGCGACGGCCAGCGCGCGCTGCGGCTCCGTGTACGGGGAGCGGGAGGCGTCGCGGCCGAACATCGACACCAGCTCGCCCTTGCCCGCCGAGACGAGGACCAGGTCGTACGTACGGGAGAAGTAGTCGAGGTCGCCGACCGCCGCGCCGTGGATGACCAGTTGGCCGCCGCGCTGGGCGAACGTCTCCATCCAGCCGGCCATCTTGACGCGCTGGTCGACGGACTGGGCGTACCCGTCGAGCCTGCCGACCCAGTCGATCACGCGCTGGGTCGGCCCCGGGTCGTGCGAGCCGGGGGCGGCGACCGAGACGCCGAGTCCTTCGATCTTCGGGGCCTGGGACTCCCAGAAGTTCACCTGGAGTTCGCGCTCGTGCTGCAACGCCGTGTGGAACATGCACTGCGTCGACATGACCCGGCCGGTACGGATCTCGTCCGCCGTGCGGTTGGACATCAGGGTGACCTCGTACCCGTTCGACTGGAGACCGAGGGCGAGCTGGAGTCCGGACTGGCCGGCTCCGACCACGAGTATCTTCCGCATGCCTGTCCTTCTCTGCGTACGTCTTGTTCCGGCGTCTGGTTCCGGTTATCCCGGGCTGACTTCGAGTGCGTGGCCGACGAGGGCCAGCAGGGTCTCGATGGCCGAGAACCTGCTGCGCGCGTCCATGATCATGACAGGTATGCGCGGAGGGATCGTGAGGGCCTCGCGTACGTCCTCCGGCTCGTACTTCTCGCTGCCGTCGAAGTGGTTGACGGCGACGACGTACGGCAGCCCGCAGCTCTCGAAGTAGTCGAGCGCCGGGAAGCAGTCCTTCAGGCGGCGGGTGTCGGCGAGGACCACCGCGCCGATCGCCCCGCGCACCAGGTCGTCCCACATGAACCAGAACCGCTGCTGCCCCGGCGTGCCGAACAGGTACAGGACCAGGTCGTCGTCGAGCGTGATGCGGCCGAAGTCCATGGCCACGGTGGTGGTCAGCTTCTCCGGGGTCGAGCTGAGGTCGTCGGTGTCCTCGCTCGCCTCGGTCATCAGCGCCTCCGTCTGGAGGGGCGTGATCTCCGAGACGGCGGTGACGAGGGTGGTCTTGCCGACGCCGAAGCCGCCGGCCACCACTATCTTCGTGGCGATCGGGGCGCGCGTACGGTCCTTCTGCCACGCCTTCAACTCCTCGTCGGGCTCGACGAGTTGGGAGGACGTGGCGAATTGCCCGTATCGGGCGGCATCCGAGACGCGGGAGGCGTCAGAGACGACGGAGTCCACTCAGCACCCTTTCCAGCAGAGCGCGGTCCGGCTGTCCCGGGCCGTGACCTGTTCCGTACACACGGATCTTTCCCTGGTCCGCCAGGTCGCTGAGCAGCACCCGGACCACACCGAGCGGCATCTTCAGCAGGGCGGCGACCTCGGCCACCGTACGCATCCGGCGGCAGAGTTCGACGATGGCCCGCATCTCCGGCATCACCCGGGTGGAGAGGGAACCATTCTCCAGTTCCGGGCGCTCCGGCGGGGCTTCGAGCGCCGCCACGAACGTCTCGACGAGCAGGACGTGCCCGAAGCGCGTACGGCCGCCGGTGAGCGAGTAGGGGCGTACGCGGGCGGGTTTGCGGTCGCCGCCGCGGACCGGGAGCCTGGGCGTGCCGCTCACGTCGTTCACTTGGCCGCCTCCATCGTCGTGGCCTCGATCGACTGCCGCAGTTCGCTGCGGAGTTCGGGGGTCATGACGTGTCCGGCGCGGCCCACGAAGAGCGCCATGTGGTAGGCGACGACGCTCATGTCGCAGTCCGGGGCGCCGTGCACACCGAGCAGCGAGCCGTCGCTGATCGACATGATGAACAGGCCGCCGTCCTCCATCGCGACCATCGTCTGCTTGACGCCGCCGCCGTCCATCAGCTTGGCGGCGCCGATGGCGAGGCTGCCGATGCCGGACACGATGGTCGCCAGGTCCGCCGCGGAGCCTTTGGGGCTCGTGCGCTTCTCCGTGGTGCGACGGGCCTGGGCGTTTCTCCCGGGGTCGGAGGAGAGCAGCAACAGGCCGTCGGAGGAGACCACCGCGACCGACAGGAGCCCCGGCACCTCCTCGACGAGGTTCGTCAGCAGCCAGTGCAGATTGCGGGCTTCACTGCTCAGTCCGAAGGTACTGGGCGCGGTCAACTGCTTGCCTCCTCGACTGTGTCCCCCTTGGTTTCTACGGCATGTGCGGCGGGCTGCTGCAGCCCCGACGTCTGTTCGGCGATCTCCGCTTCGACCTCACGGCGGCCGTGGTTCGCGCCCCGGTGGAATCCGCCGAGCCTGCGGCGCAGGGCCTCGGCGTCCACGGACGCGTTGCGCGGCCTCGCCGCCGGGGCGGGCGCGGAGATCTTCGGGGTCCGCTTGGGCAGCCCCTTGTCGGTGACCGGCTCGTCCGGTTCCTGCGTTGTCTGCGGTTCCTGCGCTGTCTGCGGTTCGTGAGCCGACTGCGGCGCGTCCGGGACGCGTTCGTGGGCGTCCGGGCCGATGGCGTACGGGTCGGCGCTCGTCTGGGCGGGGAGCGTGACGGGCGGGGCGGTGGCTTCGGCTTCGCGGGCCTCGGGCTCGCGGACTTCTGCTTCGACGGGCTGGGAGGGGTCCTCGGCCGGGGGTACCGGTGCCATGAGCACCATGGTCGTCTCGGGGCCGGTGGCTCCGGGCGGGGCGGCGGGCTCGGTCGGGTCCACGGCCCCGGCGAGCGGGGAGGACGGCTTCTCCTCGGCGCCGCTCTGCGTGCTCGCGTCCTCGTGGTCCTCGTGTACGGGACTGTCGGCGAGGGGCGTCTCGCCGGTGTCCCGCAAGGTCTCCTCCGCCGCCGCGATCAGCGGGTCGCGGTCCGAACGGGCGTACAGGACGTTGGAGTTGACCTCGGCGTCCGCGCCCGGGAGGGAGAGCGCGGGGGCGCCGCCCGCCGTGCGGGCGGTGGCCGCCGAGGGGACGGCGACGGCGGGCGCGGCGGCGAGCAGGGACTTGGGCAGGACGACGACCGCCGTGATGCCGCCCTGCTTCTGCTCGCGCAACTGCACCCGTACGCCGTGCCGGTGAGCGAGCCGGGCCACCACGTACAGGCCGAGCCCGAGGCCCTCGCCGCTCTCCTGGTCGTACGCGTCCCCGGGGTCGAAGTCCGAGAGGCGGGCGTTGAGCTGGGTGAGCCGGTCGCCGGTCATGCCGATGCCCTCGTCCTGGACGGAGAGCATGACCTCGCCGCTCTCCAGGAGCCAGCCGGAGACCTCGACGGGCAGGTCGGGCGGCGAGAACGACGAGGCGTTCTCCAGGAGTTCGGCCACCAGGTGGCTGATGTCGTCGGCGGCGAACCCGGCGAGGTGCGCGTGCGGCGGCAGCGCGGCGATCCGCACCCGCTCGTACCGCTCGATCTCGCTGACGGCGGCGCGTACGACGTTGACGAGCGGGACCGGGCCGGGGTGCTGGTGGCCGTGGTCGGCGCCCGCGAGGACCAGCAGGTTCTCGCTGTGGCGGCGCATGACGGTGGCGAAGTGGTCGAGCCGGAAGAGGGTGGCGAGGCGGTCCGGGTCCTGCTCGCGCTCCTCCAGGCCCTCGATGACGCCGAGTTGGCGCTCGACGAGGCCGAGGGTGCGCAGGGCGAGGTTGACGAAGGTGCCGTGGATGCTGCTGCGGACCTGCTCCAAGTGGGCGACGGCGTCCGCGAGTTCGGAGCGGAGCCGGTCGCGCTCGTCGGCCATCTTCTGGCGCTTGCCGATGAGGTGCCTGCGGTCGTCCTCCAGGGTCGCCAGCCGCTCGTGGGCCGCGAGGGCGTGCGCGTGGAGCGCGTTGACGGAGCGTACGACCTGGGCGAACTCATCGTTGCGGCCGGTGAACCTGACCGGTTCCTCGGTGGCCGGTTCGGCGGCGACGCGGGCCGAGCCGCGGCGCAGGACGGCGAGCGGGCGGGTGAGCGAGCGGGCCATGCCCGTGGCGACGCCGACGGCGAGCAGCATCAGGGCGCCGAGGATCGCGATCCGGATCTCCAGCGCGGTGACGTCGTCGTCCCTCAACTGGGCGAGTTCCTTGGCCCGTTGGGTGTTGAGGGAGGCCTCGACGCCGCGCATCTGCTCGACGCGGGCGGAGAGCGCGGCGTCCAGCTTCTTGGTGTCGGTGTCGAGTTGGGAGCCGGAGAGGGTGGGCCGGCCGGCGAGGTTCGCGAGGTACTTCTCGGCGGTGGTGACCTCGGGGCCGGTCACCGTGGAGTCGTACGAGGCGCGGTCGGTCTTCGGCGCGGTCTCGCGGAAGCCGGTGATCGCCGCCTGCTCACGGACGTTGGACTGCATGGCGGCGGCCGTGAGCGCGTTGCGCTGCTTGGTGTCCGCGGCCGTCGACGTGGTGCTCGTCGTGGGCAGGCCCGTGATCGGGTCGGTCCCGGTCTGTGTGGAGGTGGGGACGTTGAGGGCCGCGAGGAGGAGGCCGCGGGTCGCGGCGGCCTGCTGGACCGCGGTGTCGAGGTCGGCGAGGGCGTGCGCGCCGGAGCCCGCGCGGGGCGGGAGCTGCTCGGCCAGTTCCTCGGCGAGGCCGTGGAGTTCGGTGAGGGCGGCGGAGTACGCCTGATGCGCTTCGAGAGCGGTGTTCTTCCCGGTGAGGGCCGCTCGGCGCACGGTGGCGATGTTGTCGAGGGTCTCGCGGAACGCCGCGGGGGCGTCGGCCTCGACGGCTTCCGCGCGGAGTTCGTCGACCTGCCGGTCGACGCGGGCGCTGCGGCTCTCGGAGGGGCCCTTGCCGTCGGGGCGGCCGGCCGCGATGTAGGAGGTGACCTCGTCGCGCTCGTCGGAGAGCGAGTGGGCGAGGGCCAGCGCGTCCTGGGTGCGTCCGGCGAGCGTCACCAGGTTCTGCGAGTCGTTCAGTTCGCTCGACGCGGCGATCACGGACGGGGTACCGGCTCCGGCGATCGCGGCGGCCACGACGGCGACGGCGATGATCAGCCGACTGCGTACGTGCGCGGGGCGACCGCGGCCCGCGGGGTCCGGGATGTTCTGTGCGGTAGGCGAGTTCGGCGTGTGCCCGGAGGCTTCACCCGAGGCCGACTGCCTGCCTTTGCGCCGAGGCCGCATTTTCTGCACCGGTGCTCGCATTCTTGACTCGTGTCCCCATGGGCCCGGGTGACTGTCCGTCAACTCGCGTGTCGTCCCGGTACGGCTCCCGACCCTCCCAGTGCCGGTGGGCAGTGGTCGCGCATCGCCTGACCCGCCACACGAAGGAGTGAACATCCCCGAGGAGCGGACCGGCAAGTTCCCGTGGCGCGTGCGACACCCTTGCGCGGCGGGCCGGTTGGACGTCCACGGCGACCGGTGGCAGGATGCGCCACCACGCTTCAGCGGAGTCGGTGATTCCACCTCAAAACAGGCGCCTGACCTGCCTGTCAGGGACGATTCGAGGACGGTTGCCAGCCTTTGGCGAAGCTTGTGAAGGCCTCGTGCAGACTGGCCGAATGCGCTCGGAACTGATCTCGGTCGCCGGTGACCCGGCCCGCCCCGACGAGGACTACGCGTCGCTCGGACTTCCCGCCTCCGGACAGGGCGGTTCGCTCGTCGTCCTGGACGGTGTGACGCCTCCGTCCACCGACTACGCCTGTCTGCATTCCGTCCCCTGGTTCACGGCCCGGCTTGGCGGATCCCTGCACGAACTGTCCGTTTCACGGCGAGATCTGACGCTGAGCGAGGTGCTCGCGCAGGCCATCCTGCGTACCGCCGACGCCCATCGAGCCACCTGTGACCTTTCTCACCCACGCACCCCACAGGCAACCGTCGTCCTGGCCCGCTGGTCCCCCCAGTCCGTCGAGTACCTGGTCCTCTCGGACTCGGCCCTCCTCGTGGAATCCCCCGCGGGCGAGGTCACCCCGCTCCTCGACGACCGCCTCTCCCGGATCCCCCGCGCCACCCTGACCTCCCACACCGCCACGGACGCCACCCTCCGCAACAAGGAGGGCGGCTTCTTCACAGCGGCGGCGGACCCCTCGGTGGCGTCCCGAGCGGTGACGGGCACCCTCCCCCGCTCCGACGTCCGCGCCCTGGCCGCCCTCACGGACGGCGCGACCCGCTGGACGGACAAGTTCCACGAGGGCGGCTGGACGGACTTGTTCGCCCTGGTCCGCAAGGAGGGCGGTCAGTCCCTGATCGACCGCGTACGGGCACTGGAACTGGCGGATACGGACCGCGTGTTCCTGCGCCGCTCGAAACGGCATGACGACGCGACGGTGGCGTACGTGGAGTTGTAGGCCGACCGACGGTGGTCCACGCGGGGTGCCGGTCAATCGGCGGTGGTCTGCGCGGGGTTGTGAGCCGATCGCGGCTGCGCTTCAGGCTCCCGGCGACCAGGGCGTGCCCCTTTAGGGGCGCGGGGAACTGCGCACAGCCACAGCAGGCCCGCAGCCATCGAACAACCCCGGGTGGGAACCCATCTAGCCCTCAACCCCCCGGTTCAGCCTGTGCAACAACCTCGCCAGCTCAGCCACTTCCTTCCGGTCCCAGCTGGCCAGCTCCCGCACATACCGCGCCCGCCGCGCATCCCGCACGGCACGAAACCGTACCCGCCCCTCCTCCGTGAGATGAACGAGCCAGGCCCGCCCGTCCGCGGGGTCCGGCTCGCGGGCGACGACGCCCATCTCCTCCAGCGCCCGCAGCTGCCGCGACATCGTGGCCTTGCCGACGCCGATATAGGCGGCAAGCTCCGTGGCCCGCTGCCGGCCGAGTTCCTCCAGCCGTACGAGAAGGCCGTACGCGGAGGACTCCAGGTCGGGATGGACCTCCCGGACCATCTCACCGGAGGAGGCGCGGGCGCGCCGCAGCAGGACGGTCAGCTCACGTTCCAGCGCCAGGAACTCCTGGTCCACCCCGCCCTGGTCCACACCACTCGCCGGGGCGCCGGATTTCGTCCGGTGCCCTTCGCCGTTTCCGCCCTCGTGCACGTCAGCACCCATGACCCGGTTTCCCGATCGTGAAAGTTTCCGCCAAAGACCGCCATTGCCGCAGCTGGGCCAGTATTTCGCAGGAATAGACCAACGGCAGCCTCCGGCCCCTCTTTCCGGCCGGTCGTCGCGGCGCGTAGCTTCGCTGACAGGCACTCAATGGCATGCCCACGCCACTACCCGCATCGAGCACTCTTCGAGCACGTTCCCCGCACCTTCGAGCACGTTCCGGCACCTTCGAGCACGATCCCGCACCCTCGACCACGTCGAGCCTTCGGAGGCACGCAATGCCCGTGCACAGATCCCGATTACTGCTCGCAGCCCTCTTCTCCCTCACCTCTCTCCTCCTCACCCTCACCCTCCCGCTCCCGGCCCGGGCGGCCGACGTCCCGCCCCGGGGCTCCGCCCACATGGGCATGGGCGTCATCCCGCACGACGGCCAGGGCGGTCTGCCGACCCCCGGTGACGCCACGCAGACGGAGGGCGTGGACGTCAGCAGCCACCAGGGCAACGTCGCCTGGTCGACCCTGTGGACCAGCGGGGTCAAGTGGGCCTACGTCAAGGCCACCGAGGGGACGTACTACACGAACCCCTACTTCGCCCAGCAGTACAACGGCTCGTACAACGTCGGCATGATCCGCGGCGCGTACCACTTCGCGACCCCCGACACGACCGGCGGAGCCGCCCAGGCCAACTACTTCGTCGACCACGGCGGCGGCTGGTCCAGGGACGGCAGGACCCTGCCGGGCGCTCTCGACATCGAGTGGAACCCGTACGGCGCGGCCTGCTACGGCAAGACGCAGAGCGCGATGGTCACCTGGATCCGCGACTTCCTGAACCAGTACAAGGCCCGCACCGGCCGTGACGCCGTCATCTACACGGCCACCAGCTGGTGGACCGAGTGCACCGGCAACTACGCCGGCTTCGCCTCCGCCAACCCGCTCTGGATCGCCCGCTACGCCTCGGCGGTGGGCACACTCCCGGCGGGCTGGAGCTACTACACGATGTGGCAGTACACCTCGTCCGGCCCGACGGTCGGCGACCACAACCGGTTCAACGGCGCCCTGGACAGGGTGGTAGCGCTGGCCAACGGCTGACCCGTACCCACCGACGACCGCGTCCACCGACCGCGTCCGCCCACGACCCGCGCGTACGTACGCGGAAGGCCCGAGCCCCTCGAAGAGGGACCCGGGCCTTGCGTTACCGGTGGACGTCCGTCACGCCGCCACCGGAACCTCCGTCGCCGCGCCGTTCGTCGCCGGGGCGAGGGCCAGTTCGAGGACCTGGCGGACGTCCGTGACCGCGTGGACGTCGAGCTTCTCCAGGACCTCGGCCGGGACGTCGTCCAGGTCGGCCTCGTTGCGCTTCGGGATGATCACGGTCGTGACCCCGGCCCGGTGCGCGGCGAGCAGCTTCTGCTTCACGCCGCCGATCGGGAGGACCCGACCGGTGAGCGAGACCTCGCCCGTCATCGCCACGTCCGTGCGGACCAGCCGGCCCGACAGGAGCGAGGCGAGGGCCGTCGTCATGGTGACGCCGGCGCTCGGGCCGTCCTTGGGGACCGCGCCGGCCGGGAAGTGGATGTGCGCACCCCGGTCCTTCAGGTCGCCCACCGGCAGTTCGAGTTCGGCTCCGTGGCTCCTCAGGAAGGAGAGCGCGATCTGCGCCGACTCCTTCATGACGTCACCGAGCTGTCCGGTGAGGGTCAGACCCGACGCGCCCGTCTCCGGGTCGGCAAGGGACGCCTCCACGAAGAGGACGTCACCGCCCGCGCCCGTGACGGCGAGGCCCGTCGCCACGCCCGGCACCGCGGTGCGGCGCTCGGCCGGGTCGGTGGCGGACTCGGGCACGTGGTGGGGCCGGCCGATCAGCGCGCGCAGATCGTCGGCGCCGACCGTGAACGGCAGTTCCCGCTCGCCGAGTTCGTGCTGCGCGGCGACCTTGCGGAGCAGCCGTGCGACGGACCGCTCCAGGTTGCGTACGCCCGCCTCCCGCGTGTACTCGCCGGCCAGCTTGCGCAACGCGCTCTCGTCCAGGGTGACTTCGGCCTTCTCCAGACCGGCCCGCTCCAGCTGTCGCGGCAGCAGGTGGTCCCGGGCGATGACGACCTTCTCGTCCTCGGTGTAGCCGTCCAGCCGCACCAGCTCCATACGGTCGAGCAGTGCCTCCGGGATGGCTTCGAGCACGTTGGCCGTGGCGAGGAACACCACGTCGCTCAGGTCGAGTTCGACCTCCAGGTAGTGGTCGCGGAAGGTGTGGTTCTGCGCCGGGTCGAGGACTTCGAGCAGGGCCGCGGCCGGGTCGCCCCGGTAGTCGGAGCCCACCTTGTCGATCTCGTCCAGCAGGACCACCGGGTTCATGGACCCGGCCTCCTTGATGGCCCGAACGACCCGGCCGGGCAGCGCGCCGACGTACGTGCGCCGGTGTCCGCGGATCTCCGCCTCGTCCCGTACGCCGCCGAGGGCGACCCGGACGAACTTGCGGCCCATGGCGTGCGCGACGGACTCGCCGAGGCTGGTCTTGCCGACGCCGGGAGGTCCGACGAGCGCGAGCACGGCACCGCCGCGGCGGCCGCCGACGACACCCAGACCCCGGTCGTTGCGCCGCTTGCGCACCGCCAGGTACTCGGTGATCCGCTCCTTCACGTCATCGAGGCCGGCGTGCTCGGCATCCAGGATCGCCTTGGCGCCCTGGATGTCGTACTCGTCCTCGGTGCGCTCGTTCCAGGGGAGCTCCAGGACGGTGTCGAGCCAGGTGCGGATCCAGGAGCCCTCGGGCGACTGGTCGCTGGAGCGCTCCAGCTTCTCGACCTCCTTGAGCGCGGCCTCGCGGACCTTCTCGGGGAGGTCGGCCGCCTCGACGCGGGTCCGGTAGTCGTCGGACTCCTCGCCCTCCGCCTCGCCGTTCAGCTCGCGCAGCTCCTTGCGGACGGCCTCCAGCTGGCGCCGCAGCAGGAACTCCCGCTGCTGCTTGTCCACGCCTTCCTGTACGTCCTTGGCGATGGACTCGGCGACATCCTGCTCGGCGAGGTGCTCGCGCAGCTGCTCGGTGGCGAGCTTCAGCCGGGCCACCGGGTCGGCGGTCTCCAGGAGCTCGACCTTCTGGGCGGTCGTGAGGAACGGTGAGTATCCGGAGTTGTCGGCGAGTGCGGACACGTCGTCAATGGCCTGGACGCGGTCCACGACCTGCCAGGCGGCACGCTTCTTCAGCCAGTTGGTGGCCAGCGCCTTGTACTCCTTGACCAGCTCGGTCACGGCGCCGGGCAGCGGGTCGGGCACGGTCTCCTCGACCTGGACGCCCTCCACCCACAGAGCGGCTCCGGGGCCGGTCGTACCGGCACCCACGCGGACCCGGCCGCGGCCGCGGATCAGGGCGCCGGGGTCGCCGTCGGCGAGGCGTCCGACCTGCTCGACCGTGCCGAGCACGCCCGTGTTCGCGTACGTCCCGTCGATCCGTGGAACAAGCAGCACCCTCGGCTTGCTTCCTCCACTGGAACGCGCGGCGGCCTGTGCGGCCTCCACCGCGGCCCGTACATCCGTGTCGTTGAGGTCCAGGGGCACCACCATTCCGGGCAGCACGACCTCGTCGTCGAGCGGCAGCACGGGCAGGGTGAGCGGAACGGACGTCAAAGCCATGATCTCCCCTTCGGCAGTCAAGTTGAGCTATGCCGACTCAATGCATGTGAGCCTTCGATTGTTCCCCAGGCGCTGTTCGCTGTGAGCGATCACGTCGGTGAACGCCGGTGAACGTCTCGCCCGGCCGGTGCGTCACAGGTGCAGCGTCGGATTGCTCGTCCGTTCCAGTCGTCTGCCTCGGGGGCATCATGTGGACCGCTCGGCTGCGTAGGTTTCTCGTTGTCACAGGCCTGTTCGTCACCGCGGCCGTCGGAGCCTCCGGATGCGCGGACAAGTACGGCGACGGCGGCTCACGGCACGACCCGGCCCGTACCGCGGAACGCGCGCGTCAGGTCTCCGACGCCTGGGAGGGCTCGGAGGCCGCACGGGTGTGGCGTGAGGGCTACTTCCCGCTGGGGGATCCGGTCCGCCTGCCCGAGGGGGCGTTCCACAACGACGCCGACAAGCAGGCGTACCAGCGTCAGAACTTCGAGCTCCGCGCTTCCCTTCCCGGCGCCCCGCCGAAGAAGGGGGAGGTCCGCTGGGCCAGCGGCGACTCGCTGGCCCTTCCGGTCGTCTCCGCGCGGGCGGCGTACGAGAAGGTCGGCGGGGCTTCCGGTCCCGGGCCCCGGCTCACCGTGACCGGTGCGCGGCTCGGGGAGATGACGATCCACACCAGCCGGGGGACGGCGACGGTCCCCGCCTGGCACTTCACGATCAAGGGCTACGACACCCCGCTCAAGCGCGTCGCGGTCGTCGCCTCGAAGCTTCCCAGGCCCCCGGTCAAACCCCTGCCGGACCTGTCGGCCGCCCTGTGGGAGCTCGCCGGGCTGGACACGGTGTCGCGGGACGGCCGGACCGTCGTCCTGCGCGCCCACCACGGGTCCTGTGACGACGGCCCCGGGGTCGCCGTGCTGGAGAGCGAGGACAACGTGGTGTTCTCCGCCTGGTTCCGCAACCCCTCCGACGGTCCCTGCACATCGGACCTGCGCGCGAAGAAGGTGACGGTGAAACTGGACCGGCCGGTCGGCGACCGCATGCTCCTCGACGCGTTCACGGGCAGGCCCGTGCCGTACGAGGGGTCTCCGTGGACCCGGTCGTCGTCCTGGAGCTGACCCGCCACAGCAGCGGCCAGGTGGCCACCCCTATGGCCAGTGCCATCAGGTGTCCCCAGTTCGTCATCGGATCCGTGAAGGCGATCAGGTCACCGACGACCATCCAGCCGAACACCGCGAGCACGGTCAGGCACAGCCAGGGCCGCAGCAGCCCGGCCAGCGCGCCGACGCTCGCGGCGACGCCGAAGCTGATGCCGTAGTCGTAGCGGTGGAGCGAGCTCTCGGGGAGATGTCCGGCGAGGACGGAGAGGCCGACGGGTATCTCGGTGGCCAGCGTCGCCAGGCCGTGGCCCAGCAGGAAGACGCCCGCCGTACGCCACCCGCCGATCCGCCGCTCCAACGCGGTGAGCACCAGCAGAAAGGCGATCACGTACGCCGACGTGAGGCCGCCCGCGATCCACAGCGCGCTGGCGACCAGCACACGCACCGGCGACTGCGCCAGATGCGCCACATCGGTACTGGACGCCTGGAGCACCCGGCCCACCAGGCCCGGGTCCGCGTACTCGGCGATGAGAGAGGTCACCGCGAGGACGACCGCGTACCCGAAGGTGAAAGGGGTCCCGGTGGGCGTGGGGAACAGCCGCCAGGGCCGGACGCGGCGGAGGCGGGCGGGCAGGGGCCGGGCGCTCCCGGTGGTGGCGGGCGCGTTCTCGGCGACGGCGGGCGCACGGGCGGCGACAGCGACGTGCGCGCTCTCGACGGCGAGAGGCCGCTGCCGCGGGATGCCGTCGAGCCCGGCGGCGGGAGCGGCGTACGGATCAGTGGCGCGAACGGCGTCCGGATCGGCGGTGGAGCCGGTGGAGGCGGAGGGTGCAGCGGGGTTCCTCGTCTCCGCGCCGCTCGTCACAGGCCTTTTCACCGTGGAGGCTCCTTCCGTCACCCCCACCCTCAGCTTCGCACGGCCGGGCTGTCTGTGACGGGCACCACGGAAGGGCCGATTCACAGCCCTCTCCCACGGTCGGGTGCGGCCGTCTCCCATGGGCGGGGGCGGCCCGGCGCAATTCAGCTGCTCGTGCTGGGGGAACTTGCCAGGATGGCCGCATGACCACCTCGCACGACACCTCTTACGACGCCTCCCACGGCGCTCCCGAAGTCATCGACCGTCGCGAGGGGCCGTTCGGCGAGGTCGTGCTCCGCCGCCACGGTGGGCTGCTGCAGATCATCGCCAACGGCTGTTTCCTCATGGACACCTCCGACGGGCGCTCGGAGAGACGGCTGGTCGAGGCCGCGCTCGGCGCGCTGGACGGACGGCCGGGGCCCGACGTCCTGATCGGCGGTCTGGGCGTCGGCTTCTCGCTCGCACACGCGGCCGCGGAGCCGCGCTGGGGCCGGATCGCCGTCGTCGAACGGGAGCGGGCCATCATCGACTGGCACCGGGCCGGGCCGCTCGCCGGGCTTTCGTCGCGGGCGCTGGCGGATCCGCGCACGGAGATCATCGAGGCGGATCTCGTCGCATACGTCAATGAGACGTCCGACACGTACGACGCACTGTGCCTCGACATCGACAACGGACCCGAGTGGACCGTCACGGAGGGCAACGAAAACCTCTACTCGACGGCCGGACTCGCCGCGTGCGCAAGGGCGTTGAGGCCCGGCGGAGTACTGGCCGTCTGGTCCGCCCAGCCCTCGTCTGATTTCGCAAGAACCTTGGGGAATGCCGGGTTCCGACAGGTGCGTACCGAAGAGATCCCGGTTGCCCGGGGCGTTCCGGACGTCGTACATCTCGCGATCGGGCCTGGATAGCCGAGCGGCGGTCACTGCCCGTACCCTGCTGACCTGACGCCGATCATTCAAGCGTCAAGCGCAGTCATGGAATCACCCCACTGGTTCCGGAAAGCACACTCAGGGGCGGGCGATGGAGCAGACACACACCTCCCAGAACGGCACGGCGGCCACGCCGGGCGCTCAGCGCCGGGTACTGGTGATCGAGGACGATCCCACGATCGTGGACGCCATCGCCGCCCGCCTGCGCGCCGAGGGATTCCTCGTGCAAACGGCGGGTGACGGGCCGGCCGCCGTCGACACGGCCGAGGCATGGCAGCCCGACCTGCTGATTCTCGACATCATGCTGCCCGGTTTCGACGGCCTGGAGGTCTGCCGACGGGTACAGGCGGCCCGTCCGGTGCCGGTACTGATGCTCACCGCGCGCGACGACGAGACGGACATGCTGGTCGGGCTCGGCGTGGGCGCCGACGACTACATGACGAAGCCGTTCTCGATGCGTGAGCTGGCCGCGCGCGTGCACGTACTGCTACGACGCGTGGAGCGCGCCGCGCTGGCCGCGTCGACGCCGCGCTCGGGCATCCTGCGGCTCGGCGAGCTGGAGATCGACCACGCGCAGCGCCGGGTCCGGGTGCGCTCCGAGGACGTGCATCTCACGCCCACGGAGTTCGACCTGCTGGTCTGCCTGGCGAACACGCCGCGCGCGGTGCTCTCGCGCGAGCAGCTGCTGGCCGAGGTGTGGGACTGGGCCGACGCGTCCGGCACCCGCACCGTGGACAGCCACATCAAGGCGCTGCGCCGGAAGATCGGCGCCGAGCGCATCCGTACGGTTCATGGCGTGGGCTACGCGCTGGAGACCCCGACGCCCTAGAGTCGGGCACCCTGGTTGAGGGGGCGGAAGTGATGAGCGGTATCGGTGCGTGGCGCAGGAGCGTGCTGGCGGGTGCGGGTTCCCGTTCGCTTTTCGGCAGGCGCCCGGGCCCGGGCAGGCGCTCGGGTGCGAGGTCGCACACCGGCTCGGACGCGGGACCGCTCGCCGACTCGGGTACGGGTGCGTTCGTCGGCCCCGGTTCGGATTCACCACCCCATACCGGTCCTGGTACCGGTATCGATGCCGGTACCGGTTCGGGCTCGGTGTCCGGACTGAGTCCGGCGCCCGACTCGAGTGCGGCGTCCGGATCGGCATCGGTTTCCGGAACGGCCCCCGCTTCCGCGATGGCGTCGGCCGCCGGTACCGCCTCCGCGGCGGGATCGGCCACGGGCTCCTGGGGCGAGGTGCGGCCCTTCTCGATCAAGACGAAGCTCGGCGCTCTGGTCGTCGTCTCGGTCTTCATCACCACCGGTCTGCTGATGATCGCGGTGCGCACCGAGACGGAGCTGCGCTTCATCACGGTCTTCTCGGTGATCGCGACCCTGCTGATCACCCAGTTCGTGGCGCACTCGCTGACGTCCCCGCTGGACGAGATGAACACCGTGGCGCGGGGCATCTCGCACGGCGACTACACCCGCCGGGTCAGGGGCGCCGACCGCCGCGACGAGCTGGGCGACCTGGCCCAGACGATCAACCGCATGGCCGACGACCTGGAGGCCCAGGAGCGCCAGCGCAAGGAACTCGTGGCGAACGTCTCCCACGAGCTGCGCACCCCCATCGCCGGCCTGCGCGCGGTCCTGGAGAACGTGGTGGACGGTGTCTCCGCCGCCGACCCCGAGACGATGCGTACGGCCCTGAAGCAGACGGAGCGGCTGGGGCGGCTCGTGGAGACGCTCCTGGACCTCTCCCGCCTGGACAACGGCGTCGTACCGCTGCGCAAGCGCCGCTTCGAGGTGTGGCCGTACCTGTCCGGCGTACTGAAGGAGGCCAACATGGTCGCCTCCGCGCGCGCGGGCATCGCCTCGGGCTCCGGCAGCCACACGCGTACGGACGTCCATCTGCACCTGGACGTCTCGCCGCCCGAGCTGACCGCGCACGCGGACCCCGAGCGGATACACCAGGTCGTCGCCAACCTCATCGACAACGCGGTCAAGCACAGCCCGCCGCACGGCCGCGTCACGGTGAAGGCCAGGCGCGGCGAGGGACACGAGTCGCTGGACCTGGAGGTCCTGGACGAGGGTCCGGGCATCCCGCGCTCCGAGTGGCACCGGGTCTTCGAGCGGTTCAACCGCGGCGGCGTGGTCGCGCCGCACGGTCCCGGCAGCGACGGCGGTACGGGTCTCGGGCTCGCGATCGCCCGCTGGGCGGTGGATCTGCACGGCGGCCGGATCGGTGTGGCCGAATCCCCGCGTGGTTGCCGGATCCAGGTCACTCTTCCGGGAGTGCCTTCCCTTGACAGGTTGACGTAGGGTTCAAATCTAGAGCCCAAGATCCATGAGTGAATCGTGTGATCGGGCAGCAGGACACGTGTCATCGCGCGGTCCTCGTACGGAGGCTCGGTCTTTCGGGGCCGCAGTCCTGACCCGACGTGTCGGTTCCGCATCGGAACCTCGCTTGTTTCCCGCCATTTCCACCACCGAAACACGCTTTTCGATGTGACTTACGCGACGATGACCAGGCCCGGCCTGACCTACGCGGTCCGGGAGGCGTAGCCTTTATTCCCGCTGTCCATCACCTTGTGAAGCGGAAGAGGGCGGTTGCCGCCGTGTCGCCACAGTCCCCCAGTAACTCGAGCACCTCGACCGAGGACCAAGCCGGGAAGAACCCCGCTGCTGCGTTCGGTCCCAATGAGTGGCTCGTCGACGAGATCTATCAGCAGTACCTCCAGGACCCGAATTCGGTAGACCGAGCCTGGTGGGACTTCTTCGCCGACTACAAGCCGGGCGGCGTCGCCGCCTCGGCCCCGTCGGGTGCCGCGGCCGCGGGGGCCGCGGGAACCACCACGGTCGCTCCGGCCGCCCCTGCGGCGCCCGCGGCTCCGGCCCAGGCCGCTCCGGCCCCGGCCGCACCCGCGGCGCCGAAGCCCGCGGCCGCCGCGCCCGCGAAGCCTGCCGCCGCTGCTCCTGCCGCGGCTCCGGCGAAGCCCGCCGCGGCCAAGCCGGCCGCCGCGAAGGCCGCGCCGGCGTCGGAGGCTCCCGCGGGCCCGGAGTACGTGACGCTGCGCGGACCGAGCGCCGCGGTCGCGAAGAACATGAACGCCTCGCTGGAGCTGCCCACGGCCACGTCCGTGCGCGCGGTCCCGGTGAAGCTGCTCTTCGACAACCGCATCGTCATCAACAACCACCTGAAGCGCGCCCGGGGCGGGAAGATCTCCTTCACCCACCTCATCGGCTACGCGATGGTGCAGGCCATCAAGGCCATGCCGTCGATGAACTACTCCTTCGTGGAGAAGGACGGCAAGCCGACCCTGGTCAAGCCGGAGCACATCAACTTCGGCCTCGCCATCGACCTGGTGAAGCCCAACGGCGACCGCCAGCTGGTCGTCGCGGGCATCAAGAAGGCCGAGACGCTGAACTTCTTCGAGTTCTGGCAGGCCTACGAGGACATCGTCCGCCGCGCCCGTGACGGCAAGCTGACGATGGACGACTTCACCGGTGTCACGGTCTCGCTGACCAACCCCGGCGGCCTCGGCACCGTCCACTCGGTCCCGCGTCTGATGCCCGGTCAGTCGGTCATCATGGGCGTCGGCTCGATGGACTACCCGGCGGAGTTCCAGGGCACGTCCCAGGACACCCTGAACAAGCTCGGCATCTCGAAGGTCATGACGCTCACGTCGACCTACGACCACCGGGTGATCCAGGGCGCCGCGTCGGGCGAGTTCCTCCGCATCGTCGCGAACTACCTCCTCGGCGAGAACGGCTTCTACGACGAGATCTTCGAGGCCCTGCGCATTCCGTACGAGCCGGTCCGCTGGCTCAAGGACATCGACGCCTCGCACGACGACGACGTCACGAAGGCCGCCCGTGTCTTCGAGCTGATCCACTCCTACCGGGTCCGCGGCCACGTCATGGCCGACACCGACCCGCTGGAGTACAAGCAGCGCAAGCACCCCGACCTGGACATCACCGAGCACGGGCTCACCCTGTGGGACCTGGAGCGCGAGTTCGCGGTCGGCGGCTTCGCCGGCAAGTCGATGATGAAGCTGCGCGACATCCTCGGTGTCCTGCGCGACTCGTACTGCCGCACCACCGGCGTCGAGTTCATGCACATCCAGGACCCGAAGCAGCGCAAGTGGATCCAGGACCGCATCGAGCGCTCGAACACCAAGCCGGAGCGCGAGGAGCAGCTGCGCATCCTGCGCCGGCTGAACGCGGCGGAGGCCTTCGAGACCTTCCTGCAGACGAAGTACGTCGGCCAGAAGCGGTTCTCCCTGGAGGGCGGCGAGTCCGTCATCCCGCTGCTCGACGCGGTGCTCGACAGCGCGGCGGAGTCCCGTCTCGACGAGGTCGTCATCGGCATGGCCCACCGCGGCCGCCTGAACGTCCTGGCGAACATCGTCGGCAAGTCGTACGCGCAGATCTTCCGCGAGTTCGAGGGCAACCTCGACCCGAAGTCGATGCACGGCTCCGGCGACGTGAAGTACCACCTGGGCGCCGAGGGCGTGTTCACCGGTCTGGACGGCGAGCAGATCAAGGTCTCGCTGGCCGCCAACCCCTCGCACCTGGAGGCGGTCGACCCGGTCCTGGAGGGTGTCGTCCGCGCCAAGCAGGACGTCATCAACAAGGGCGGCACGGACTTCACGGTCCTGCCGGTGGCCCTGCACGGCGACGCGGCCTTCGCGGGCCAGGGCGTGGTCGCGGAGACCCTGAACATGTCGCAGCTGCGCGGCTACCGCACCGGCGGCACGGTCCACGTGGTCATCAACAACCAGGTCGGTTTCACGGCGGCGCCCGAGTCCTCGCGCTCCTCCATGTACTCGACCGACGTGGCCCGCATGATCGAGGCCCCGATCTTCCACGTGAACGGCGACGACCCGGAGGCCGTGGTCCGCGTCGCGCGCCTCGCCTTCGAGTTCCGCCAGGCGTTCAACAAGGACGTGGTGATCGACCTCATCTGCTACCGCCGCCGCGGTCACAACGAGTCGGACAACCCGGCCTTCACCCAGCCCCTGATGTACGACCTGATCGACAAGAAGCGCTCGGTGCGCAAGCTCTACACCGAGTCCCTCATCGGTCGCGGCGACATCACGCTGGAAGAGGCCGAGCAGGCGCTGCAGGACTACCAGGGCCAGCTGGAGAAGGTCTTCACGGAGGTCCGCGAGGCGGCGAACGCGCCGGCCGAGGCCCATGTCCCGGACGCGCAGCCCGAGTTCCCGGTGACCGTCACCACGGCGGTCTCCCAGGAGGTCGTCAAGCGGATCGCCGAGTCCCAGGTCAACATCCCCGAGCGCGTCACCGTCCACCCGCGTCTGCTGCCCCAGCTGCAGCGCCGCGCGGCCATGGTCGAGGACGGCACGATCGACTGGGGCATGGGCGAGACGCTGGCCATCGGCTCCCTGCTCCTTGAGGGCACCCCGGTGCGCCTCTCGGGCCAGGACTCCCGCCGCGGCACGTTCGGCCAGCGCCACGCGGTCCTCATCGACCGGGAGACCGGCGAGGACTTCACCCCGCTCCAGTACATGTCCGAGGACCAGGCCCGCTACAACATCTACGACTCGCTCCTGAGCGAGTACGCGGCGATGGGCTTCGAGTACGGCTACTCGCTCGCGAGGCCGGAGTCCCTGGTCATGTGGGAGGCGCAGTTCGGCGACTTCGTCAACGGCGCCCAGACGGTCGTGGACGAGTTCATCTCGTCGGCGGAGCAGAAGTGGGGTCAGACGTCCGGCGTCACGCTCCTGCTCCCCCACGGCTACGAGGGCCAGGGCCCGGACCACTCGTCCGCGCGCCCGGAGCGCTTCCTCCAGATCTGCGCGCAGAACAACATGACGGTCGCGATGCCGACCCTCCCGTCGAACTACTTCCACCTCCTGCGGTGGCAGGTGCACAACCCGCACCACAAGCCGCTGGTGGTCTTCACCCCGAAGTCGATGCTCCGCCTCAAGGCGGCCGCGTCGAAGGCGGAGGAGTTCACGACGGGCGGCTTCCGTCCGGTCATCGGCGACGCGTCCGTGGACCCGTCCGCAGTCCGCAAGGTCGTCTTCACCGCTGGCAAGGTCTACTACGACCTCGACGCGGAGCGCACCAAGCGCGGCTCGACGGACACGGCCATCATCCGCATCGAGCGCCTGTACCCGCTCCCGGGTGCCGAGCTCCAGGCGGAGATCGCCAAGTACCCGAACGCCGAGAAGTACCTGTGGGCCCAGGAGGAGCCGGCGAACCAGGGTGCCTGGCCGTTCATCGCCCTCAACCTGATCGACCACCTGGACCTGGCGGTCGGCGCGGACGTTCCTCACGGGGAGCGGCTGCGGCGGATCTCCCGTCCAGCGTCCTCTTCACCAGCGGTGGGCTCGGCGAAGCGGCACCAGGCTGAGCAGGAGCAGTTGGTTCGGGAGGTGTTCGAGGCCTAGGCCTCGTCCCACGGCATGCGAATGGGGCCGGCCCCGAGTCCTGAGGACTCGGGGCCGGCCCCATTCGTACGTCCCGTCTAGCCCAGGTAGGCCTCGAAGTCCCAGTAGGGCCTGGTGCGCTGGCGGGCCGAGATGGTGTGCGGGTGCTGGGCGCCCAGGGTGCGGGTGAGGGAGAGAAGGCCGTCCTCCTCCAGCTTCCCCGCCTCCTCCTGCTCCCGGGCCGCACGCAGGTCCGCGGAGAGCGCCACCTGACAGGACAGCGTGAGCGGGTGCTCCTCCCCCAGCGAGTGACGGGCCCGGCGAAGAGTGTCGCGGCTCAGCTCGACGGCGTCGGAGATACGCCCGTTGAAGTTGCGCGCGCTCGCGGCGTTCAGCGCGCAGCCCAGCACCCAGGGGTGGTCGGGGCCGAGCGTGGCGGTGAGACCGGCCATCGCGGACTCGAACATCGACATGGCCTCGGCGCGTTCGCCGGCGGCCTGCATGACGAGGCCGGTGTTCGTGAGCATGCCGGTCGCGACAGGGTGTGCGGGGCCGAGGAGGGCTCGGTAGCCGGCCTCCGCCTCCGCGATCAGATCGCGCGCCTGACTCAGGTCGCCGTGCTCCCGCAGGAAGTTGCCGTAGTTCGTCAGGAAGGACAGCGTGCGGTAATGCTCCCTGCCGTGCAGCTGGACCAGCTGTTCCAGCAGACTGGCCATGGAGGGCCCCACGTCCTGTGTGTAACCGCCTTCGCGACGGCGGCACAGGGCCAGCTGGACGCGTGCCTCCAGGGTCTGCGGATGCAGTGGGCCGAGCACCTGCACATGGAGCCGGACGACAGGCTCCTGGCGGGACAGCGCGTCGCGGTAGCGCCCGAGGAGACGCAGGTCGTGAACGACCGCGCTGCCAGAGTTGAGCGTGCTGATGTGCCGGGCGCGCAGCACGCTCTCCCGCAGCGAGAGCGTCTCCAGGTCCAGCTCGTACGCCTCCGCGTAGCGGCCGAGGAGGCGCAGGCCGACGCCGAGGTTGTGCCGGGCGATCAGGGTGGCGGCCTCGTTCGGACCGAGCAGGCGGCCGTTGCCGTCGAGGACCTCCCGCTGCAGACCATGTGCCTCCTCGTACCGCCCGAGGTGACGCAGGCTGTTGGCCATGGCGCTCTTGGTGCGCAGTTCCCCGAGCTCGTGGCGCTGCGAGTCGGCCTGCAGCCTCTCCAGAACGCCCTTGTCGAGTTCGTACGCGTCCCGGAACCGGCCGCTGGCCCGCAGGATGTTGCTCTCCTGAGTGGTCAGGTCGAGCATGGGCCGGGACAGCGGCTCCAGGTTCCGGGACCAGCGGTCACGGATCTGCTGCGCGAGTTCCAGACCACCCTTGTACTCCCCGCTGCGGAAGCAGTACCGCAGGCAGTTCAGGACCGCCCCCTGGACGCGTGACCGGGTGCTGTCCAGCGCGCCGGAGGGTTCCAGGTGCGGGAGCAGTTCGGCGTATCGCGGCCAGTTCCTGCTGTCCACGGGGTTGCCGGGGTCGGCCTCGGCCAGGAGGCTGCGGACGGCCTTGCGGTGGGTGGTGCGGCTCTCCTCGCTGGTCAGCTTGGAGACGATGTCGTGAACGAGCCGGTGCATGTGCACGGACTCCTGATGCGGGCCCATCTCCGCGCCCGCGGGGCCGCGGGTCTCACGGGTCAGCACCGAGTAGTTGACGAGCGTGTCCAGGGCCCGGGTCCACGCGGGCAGGTCGCTGGACATCCACCGCAGTTCCTCGGGGAGTTCCGCCTGCGGATAGGCGCGGATGAGGCCGAGCGGGATACGTCCGGGTGCGAAGGACGTACTCAGGCTGAGGACGTCGATGGCCTGCGGCTGCGAGCGGCGGAGCCGGTTGAGCAGTATCGACCAGGACGTCATGGACGACTGGGGGAAGCCCTCGCCCGTGGTGGGTTCGTCGACGGTCGTGAGTTTGCGCTCGCGCACCATGCGCAGGTATTCGGGGACTTCCATTCCTGACTCGCCGAGCCAGGACGCGGCCTGGACGAGCGGCAGGGGTACGTCGCCGAACTCGACGGCGACCTCGTCGGCCTGGTCCGCGGTGATGTGCGGGGCTCGGCGCATCAGATAGGCGGTGGACTCCGCGCGCAGGAAGGCGGGGATCTCCAGGACCTCCGTGTGCTCGCTCCAGCCCCGGTTGCGGGAGGTGACCAGGACGTGTCCCGGGCCCTGCGGGAGCAGTACGTCGATGCCCTCGGTGTCGTCCCAGCCGTCGAAGATCAGCAGCCAGCGGGAGTGCGGGTCCCCGCGACGCAGGGCGTCCCGCACGGCTCGGATGCGCTCGCCCGGCTCGCTGCCGCTGCGCAGGTCGAGTTCCACGGCGAGTTCACCGAAGCGGTCGCGCTGGATGTTGCGGTCGTCGGAGTTGATCCACCACACCATGTCGTAGTCGGGGCTGAAACGGTGGGCGTACTCGGCGGCGAGCTGGGTCTTGCCGATGCCGGACATGCCGAGCAGGGTGCAGGCGGCGGCGCCTCGCTCCGCATCGGAAAGACGCTGGTGGAGGTCGGTGAGCAGGTCGTCCCGGCCGGTGAACCTCGGGTTGCGGCGCGGGATCTCGCCCCAGATCTCGGCGCGGGTCTCGGGGTAGCGGAGTTTGGTGGGGAGTGCCCTCGGGGTGCGGCGACGTTCCAGGCCGAGCCTGCTCAGCAGGCGTTCCTCCGCCCCCTCCTCGCTGAGGCCCCACAGACTGGCCGGTTCGAGGACCGCGGTGGCCGGCAGCAGCGGCCGGTTGGTGAGGTTGACGGCGGCGAAGCGGTCGGCGTGCGCGGCGACGAAACCGCGCAGGGCGTCGTTCCACTCACCCGCGGGGCGCGGACCGAGTTCGAAGAACCAGTCGTTGAGAACGAGCAGTACGCGCCCACTGGACAGCAGGAGGTCGCCGAGCGAGTCCTCCAGGGGGACCTCGCGGGGCGGGTCCCAGCGCTGCTGGGTGGCGCGGTGACCGTGCCGCTCCAGGCACTGGGCGATCCATGCCGCCCACGAACGGTGGTACCCGGGGAAGACCACGAGGAAATGCTCGGGTGCCGCCGCACTGTCGCGGCCCGTCCCCCGTTGTTCCGCCATCACACGCTCCCTGCTCCCACGTCCGTCACGCCTGCCCGCCGGATGCGAACGCTCATCCGCCCGCACACGACGCAACTGATCTTGCACCCAGTGTCACCCAGGATTTCGGGTCGCCACGCCGAGACTCTCGTGGTGCCTGCTCATCTCCTGGACGAACTCCCTTCCGGCAAAGGTCAGTTCATCGGATTCGAGGAGAATGGACAAGGCTTCCCCGACCTGTTCCCGGTACGTCTCGAACTGCTGCGTGGCCTTGCGCCGCCAGGCGTCGGGAGTGGTCGGCCCGGCCCGTGCCCGCCACCAGAGGTCGGTGAGCGCCAGATGCGCGTACGCCCCTTGGAGCACGCCCGACAGAGGGCGCGGATCGGGCCGCCACGCCACGCGGTGCAGGGTGCCGCCGCCCGGTCGGTACAGGGGCTCGAACTCGTGCAGGGCGGCCAGTTTGGTGTGGTGGGACTCGTGCACCAGGGACTCCGCCAGCTCCCTCCCGTCGGCGGGCAGTTGGGACAGCACGGCGCCCGGGGCGGACCGGAGGGTAGCGCTCATCGTGGTGCCTCCGTCGCCCACCAGCGGCATGAGCGGCACCACGGCGCGCAGCACCACGCCCGTCTCCGCCCCGCGCCCGGCGTCGGTCGCCGACAGGAGAGCCTGCGCCTCACCCCACGACCGGGCCCACAGCCGGTGGGCGGAGTGCGGGCGCCAGGCCGCCGGCAGGGCCTTGGGGCCGATCCCCCGCCGCGGCACCCGGTAGGGGTTGAGGTCGTCGAGGACGACCGTGCTGCCGGGCAGGGTGCGCAGGGCGGCCCAGCCGGTCCCGCTGCCGACCGGACGCCGTGTGCCGGGATCCGCCCGGGCCAGGGGGCGGGTCAGCACCACATCGCTCGCGCCCGCGCCGTCTGTGAGGCGTACCAGTCCTGCTCCGCCGCTCATCCGGACGCTGCCCGACGGGCAGTACAGCGTGCCGAGTCCGGGCAGTACCAAGGTGCCCGACGGCTGGGTGAGCGTGCCGTCGATCTGGCAGCCCGCGCGAACGGCGGCGGCGACGGCCACGCCGCCCAGGTCCGCCAGATGTCTCTCGAAGGCAGGGCCTTCGGGCGCGGCGAGCGTCTCGGTGAGCCAGGCGCCGGTCATCGGGTAGTCGACGACGTCACGGACGGCGGCGGGATCCGTCCGCTCCGCCCGCTCCAGCAGTACCCAGTCCCGCTCGAAGCTCCGACGCACCGCGGGCGCCAGCTCCGCCCGGCGCTGTTCGACCAGGACGAGGAGGGATTTGAGAAGCAGCATGCGACGCGCGTGGAGTACGGCACTCAGTGCCGCGGTGGCCGCAGGGTGGGGCCGGGTCCGCGCGAGTTCCGTGAAGACCTCGAAGGGGACGGCTGCCAGGGTCATCCCCGGTCTTCCTCGCCAGGCAAGGCGCCAGTGACCGGAAACGTATGCTTCTCGCCCTCGCCGCCCACATACCAGACCTGTCCGAACTCGCGGGAGCTCTTCAGTACTTGATCGACAGCCGCGATGAGCCCCGGATCATCCATGGCACGCAATGTCCGCAGGTCGACGTCGGTGAGGTCGGGCAGGGCCACCGTCCGTCCGGTGTTCCGGCCAGGGTCGGCCGCCCGATTCCTCTGCTCCCCCACCCTCGGCTCCTCCCTGCCGACGCCCGCCCCGCACGGCCGCAACGGCTGCCCAGTTCTTCCCGACGCGTGGGAATCAGAAACCCTTACCGATCAACTCCGGTCATGCTCCGTGTGGTTGAGCCGCTTCTCGGACCAGGGGTACCAGGGCGGCGAGGCGCGGCTCCACTCGTCGTCCGGCAGTGGCCGCCGCCCGCTCGGCGGAGCCGTTCGCGCGGCGAGTTCCTCCGCCGCTCCGCGGGTCGACTCGACGTCGTCCCAGTCGACTTCGGTGAGCACTCCGACGAGCCGCTGCCACTGGTCGCGGGCCGCCCGGTAGGCCTCGCCGGCCGCGGCGGGGCGTCCCATGAGGGCGAGGACCGCGGCGCGGCCGTGCAGCGCGCGGGCGGCCGTCACCGAGCCGGGGTCGTCGCCGTGGACCCGGTGGGCCTCGCGCGCCGCGGCCTCGTACGCCTGGAGCGCGTCGGCCAGGACGGGCGCGGCGGAGCGGTGCCACAGTTCCAGGCGCACGCGCCCCAACTGGAGCCAGGACTCGGCCTGTACGCCGTCGCCGGCGGCGGACCGGACCGCCTGCCCCAGCAGATGCCGGCTCTCGTACAGGTCCGGCAGGAAGCCCAGATGCCGGAACCGTTGTGCGAGCGCGCTCCCGATGAGCCCCTGGAGTCTGCCGCGCTGGGCGGACCGGGCGGGCAGGGCCTTGAGGGCCTCGCGCAGGACGTTCTCGGCCCGGTCGACGATGCCGGCGCCGTCCGGCCGGGAGGCGCGCCGGAGCAGTGACTCGCCCCAGGTGGTGAGGAGTTCGCAGCGCCGGACGCTGTCCGGCGGGGCGAGCATGGCGGCCGTCTCGTACGCCTCGTCGGCCGCCGGGTGGTCGCCCGCGGCGTCGTGGAAGGCGGCCCGGGCGGCCAGGCAGGACAGGCGCAGGGCCGGATCGTCGGCCGCGGCGCGTTCGGCGCGTACGAGGGCGTCGTGGGCCTCGGATCCGTCGGTCCCTGCGGCGTGCAGGGCGCGGGCGAGATCCAGCAGGGCCGGGCCGCGTACGGCGTCGGGGGCGCCCTCGCTGTCCAACAGGGCGCATCCTTCGCGGAGTTCGGGAACGGCTTCGCCGGGCCGGTCCAGGTCGAGCAGCAGTCGTCCGCGGCGCAGCAGCCGCGCGCGGCGCAGCGGTGCGGGCCAAGGGCCGTCCGGGTCGGACAGGACGTCGAGTGCGGCGGTGAGGTGTGCGGTGTCCGCGGTGAGGCGCCACAACTCGTGCCGGGACGCGGCGAGTTCCAGTGCGGCCTCGCTGCGGTGGGGGCTGCCCGCCGGTGCCGTGCGGTGTGCGCGGGTGAACTCGGCGACGGCGGCGTTCAGGAGTTCCGCGCGGCGGTCGCCGGTGCGCGCGGCCGCGGTGCCGGCCTCCGCCCGCAGGACCCGGCCGAGGAGCACATGGGCGCGTACGGCGTCGGGGAGGCCGGTGCCGCCCTGGCGTACCGCTGCTTCGGCCTGTTCCCTGGCGCGGCGCAGGACGGTCGGGTCGGCCAGGGCCTGCCACTGGCCGAGGAGTCGCTCGGCCTCGGCGAGGGGTACGGGCGTCTCCAGGTCGGGGAGGTAGAAGCGCAGGACCCGGGCGGGGATGCGGGCGAACAGTTCGGCCTCGACATCGCCCTGGTCGTCCTGGGGTCCCTCGCCGTCGGTGACGCCGGTCGCGGTGACGGTCGTGGCGTGGTCGGCGAGGCGGGCGGCGGCGAACGCGGCGAAGTTGCGGGTGCCCTTGCCGAAGTGGCGTTCCACGTAGGCGGAACAGTGCTTGAGGACCAGTCCGGCGGTGTCCTGGTCGAGTGAGCCGAGCAGCAGGTCCTGGACCCGCCCCGGGTAGACGAAGCAGGGCTGCCGTTCGGTGCCGGGCAGTTGCCTGAGCAGGCCGCCCAGCAGGACCTCGGCCAGTTCCATGGGCCCGGTGTCCGGGAGCATGGCCCGCTGGACGAGTTGCATGACGGGCAGGGTGAGCGGAGCCGCGGCGAGGTACACGGCCAGGCGGACCGCGCCGGGCGAGGCGCCGGCGCGGAAGGCGCGCAGGAGTTCGTCGTCGCCGCGTGGGGCGGGGGGCCCTGCGGGCACGTTCTGCGCCGGGGCGGGGGCGGGGGTGGTCCAGGCGGCCCAGGCCCGTTCGCTGGTCGGGCCGGTGCCGGACAGGAGGCGGGAGAAGGCCTCGAAGGCCTCGGGGGTCGGCTGGAGCACCGGCACGGGGCGGGCTCCGGCGGCCGGTTCGTCCCAGGGCTCCTCGTCGGGCAGGAAGGCGGTGCGTCCGCCGGTCTCCGCCTGCCTGACCAGCAGTCCCGGTTCGGCGGGCAGTGCGGTGCGGCCCCAGAGCCGGGGCGGCAGCGGCTGGACGACGGCGAGCGGCGAGGTGCGGGGCCAGCCGTGCAGGAGCCGCTGTGCGCTGCCGTTCTGCCACAGGGGGCCCACGCAGTCGCTGATCACGAGGGTGAGCCAGCGGCCCGTGGGGTCGTGGAACTCGTCGGCCGAGCGCAGCCGGGTGTGGTGGCTCGGCCCGGCGGTGGTGCCGATGAGCGGGATGCCGCCGTCGCCCGCGTACAGATGGTGGACCCGGACGCTGCCGAAGGCCCCGGACTGCTGGCAGGCCTGGCGCAGTTCCTCGACCAGTTGCCCCCAGACGGCCATCGCGGGGCCGGTGTCCATGAGGAGCTGGATGTCGCAGCGCCGGCGGCGGCCCGGGCGGCGGACGGGCACCAGGACTCCGCTGGCGGCCGCGTGGTCGGCGGTCGCCTCCTCGTCGATCGCTCCGTCCCGGGGCGGGGCGGCGGGCCCCCGGTAGCGGCCAAGGGCGCGCAGCGCCTGTTCGAGGCCCAGCAGGCCCGGCAGCGCGGTGGCCGCCGGGGCGCGCACCGGGAAGACCTGCCGGGCGCCGTCCGTCGCTGGACCGGCACCGCCGCCCGCCGTGTGCAGGGGGACGGCGCCGAGCGAGGTGTCCGCGCCGGGTTCCTGGCCGGTCCCGGGGGTGTGGTCCGCCGGTGAGCGGATCGTCGGCCCCGTCCCGTTCTCCGGCGGGGCGGACGGGTCGGCCGGCCTGCGGTCCTGCCCGGCGCGGGGCGGCGCCGGTTCGAGCCACCGGGACAGCCAGACGGCGTCGGCCACCTCTTCGGCGGTGGGGTCGAGGCCGCCCCGGCGCAGCCTGCCGATCAGGTCCTCCAGATGCATCCCGTGCATCCGGCTCACCGCGAGCGGTCGAGTGGGTGCATGAGCAGGTCCGCGATCCGCTCGCGGGTGAGGCGCTCCGCGTGGGGGGTGTGCTGGGTGAGGAAGAGGGCGTTGAGCAGTTGGTCGGCGGCGACGACCTCGCCGGGCTCCCGGTCGAGGAACCGGTCGATGAGATCGCGCCCCTGGTCGACGCTCTCGCCGCCGAGGTGTGCCTCGACCATGGCGGTGAGCTGTTCCTCGCCGGGCGGTTCGAGCTCCAGCTGGATGCAGCGCCGCAGGAGGGGAGCGGGGAAGTCCCTCTCCCCGTTGGACGTCAGGATGATGAGCGGGAAGGCGGTGCAGGCGATGCGTCCGCCGTGCACGGGCACGCGGCGGCCGTCGTGGGTGAGCACCTCGACGACGGGTTCGCGGTCGGCCACGCGCTCCAGCTCGGGGACGGCGAACTCGCCCTCCTCCAGCGTGTTCAGCAGGTCGTTGGGCAGGTCGAGGTCGCTCTTGTCGAGTTCGTCGATCAGCAGCACGCGGGGCACCTCGGCGGGCAGCAGCGCGGTACCGAGGGGGCCGAGTCGTACGTACGATCCGATGCCGGACGGGGCGGCCGCGGGTGCGGCGGTGGCGCCCTGGGCCCGCTCCAGCTGGACGTCCTGGAGGCGGCCGATGGCGTCGTAGCGGTACAGGCCGTCCTGGAGTGTGGTGCGGCTGACGACGGGCCAGCGCAGGACCCGGCCGAGGCCCAGCTCGTGGGCCACCGCGTAGGCGAGGGTGGACTTGCCGGTGCCCGGGTTGCCGGTGACGAGGAGGGGGCGGCGCAGATAGAGGGCCGCGTTGACGGCGTCGACCTCGGCGGGCCGGGGCGCGTAGTTCTCCACGAGGCGCCGCCGTACGCCGAGCCGGCGGGCGCTGCTCGGGTCGTCCGGTCCGGACTCGGGCCGGTCGGGTGCCGCCGCGAAGTCCCGCCAAGGGGGCGGCGGGGGTAACTGCCGCACACCGTCGTGCGGCTGACCCACCCCGCGGTAGATCCGCCAGTCGTTCACCATGGGCTCCTCCCGGCTCTGGTGATCATGCAGCGGGTCCCGGCTGTTCGATGTACGACGTTACCGCCGGTGCGCCGGGCCTGCCGAGCTTCCGGTTCGTCCGGTATCGAATCCGGTCAGCGAACATCCGTGCGAGGCAAGGGGGTTGGGAGTCGATTCACGTGTCGGGGGCTGCCATGAGGGGCGGTTGCATGGGTTCCGTTCCGTGTGGCGGACGATCCGGCGGATCGAACAGTACAGCGATGTCGCCCACGAGACCCTCCGCCGTGTCGGGATCCGACACCCGGATCCTGAGCTCGCGCACCTGCCGGTGCAGACCCTCGGCCCCGCCCGCCAGACCCAGCAGCCGCCCGGCCTGCAGATGGAACTCCCGGCACTCGTCGTGGTCGTGGCCGTCCCTGCGCCACAGCACCAGGGGGTGCCCGGCGGCGAGCGCGGCCGCCATCGCGTCGAAGCCGGGACCGCTCCCGACCGGGCCGCAGTGGACGGGAACACACGCGTCGTCCATGCCCGAGAGCCGGCCGTACGCCGCCATCCTGCCCTCCGGGCGTCCCGTCTCCGGGTGCCCCTGAGCCGTCGCCTCACCCCTCAGCGGCCCGGCGGACAGCGGCCGGTTCGCCACGCCCGCCCATCTGCGGCGCCATTCGGGGCTGGGCGGCCGGGTGCCTCGCCTGCGGTCGCGGATGACGACGACCCTGCGCAGCCCGAGCGGCATGGACTGTTCGTCGAAGAGGTCGGCGTCGTCCCAGCCGTCATCGGGGCCCAGTCGCCAGTCGTCCAGCGGTACGTCGAACAGCCGGCGTGGCAGGAAGGCCTCGACCGCGGCCAGGTGTTCGCCGCGGTCGCCCAGGCGCAGGGCCTCCGCCAGTGGCTCCCTCAGGTACCGGTGCAGTTCGTCGCGGTGCACGCCGTGGTCGTTGCTGTAGAGCGGGGTGACGTCCTGGCCGTCGTAGAGGAGTTTGACGCTCAGGGGATACCGCTCTCCGTAGACGGGCTCCCCGACGTCGACGAGGACGTCGGCCCTGGCCCGGGACGGTGTCCGGGCGACCGTGGCGACGGTCGTCGGTGTCTGGAGGGTCTCCTCGGACAGGCGCTCCAGGAGGGCGTCGATGTCCTCGCGGATGGCCTGCCGTGCGGAGAGGGTCGCCTGCTCGGTGATCCAGGCGGTGAAGGCGCGCAGCCGGTCCCGGTCCACGTCGGCGGGGTGGTCGAGGGCGGCCTGCCTGGCCACCTTCGCCGCGTACAACAGGACGGCGTCGAGGGCGAGTTCGGGTCTGCCGCCGTGGTCGCCCGGGTCCCGCAGGCCGTGCAGGAGTCCGGCGCCCTCGCGCCAGGTGCGCGGGTCGTGCTCGATGGGCGAGCGGTAGTCCTCCTGCACCACACGGGACTTGACCTCGTGGACGAGGTGCATGACCTCGCCCGGGCCGCCGGGCGGCGGGAGTTGGGCGAAGTGGCCGTAGAGACGCACGCGCAGGCCGGGGTCGAGCCCGTGGGCACCGGGGCCGCGTAGCCGGGCCTGGGCCCTGGTCCAGTCGGCGCCCGCCGCCGGGTCGTTGAAGCGGCCTAGGTGGTGGAGGTCGTGCTCCCCCATGACGGTGTGCAGGATCTCGCCGCCCCGCACGTCGTACAGCTCGCGCAGCGCGGTGATGGGGACGGCGGCTCCCTCGTGCCGGCCGCGCCCCTTGTTCATGCCGATGACGGCGCCGTGCCGCAGGTCGACCACGGGCCCGCCCGAGACTCCCTCGACCGGCGTCTGGCCGGTGAGGAGCAGCGCCTTGCCGTCCAGGGCCGACGCCTCTCCGATGCCGTGCCGCATACCGAGGTCGCCGGTCTGCCGTGACCAGCCGTGCAGACTGACCGGAGCGGGGATGGTCGGCGCCCGGTCGCTCAGCCAGACGCACGGCGCGTCGTCCGCGCCCCGCACCCTGACAAGCGCGATGTCCGGGAACCGCCAGCTGCCGCGGGCCCCCTCGGGCTCCTCGGGCCGCGGTTTGGCGAGCACCACCTCGCCGGTGGTCTTGCCCCCCTGCCAGGTCACGCCGACGGCGTTGCCACTTCGCCACACGGCCGCTCCCCCCTTTCCCACGACATGGGCGCAGGTCAGCAGCCAGCCGGGTGCTATGAAGAAACCGCTGCCCCAGTACTCCTCACGGTCCGGTGCATACCCGTCGCCCGGTGCCACGATGCGCGCGAGCGAGGGGCGCACCATTTCCTCAAGGGCGCTCATCCGGTGCCGGAGGCCGAGGGTCCGGGCTGCCCGTCGCCGCCGTCCCCCTGCCCCGCACCCGCCGCGCCCGCCTGCCCCGCGGGCTCGGTCCAGGTCAGGGACACGGAAAGGGAAGCCTGGCCACCGCCTCCCGCGATGGCTCCTACGATCCTGCCTGCCTGCGCCGACAGTTCGATGCCGAAGCTCACGGCCACCTCGACGGGTGCCGGGGTGTCCAGACCGGCGCGCAGGGAGCGCACGACGCCACCTACCGCGTCGGCCAGTCCGCCCGCCATGTCGACGATCCGGTCCCCGACCCCGGTGTCCTGATATCCGTCCCCGTCCAGCGCGGCCTCGTCCGCCGCACTGACCCTCGCCCATACGACGGTCCCGTCGTCGAGCCGTATCCGTTCGATCCCTCCACCCACGGCGCCCCCGTCCGTTCGCTGCCGGTTTCCCTTTGCCAACTGTGAAGCTCCCCCTACCGCAGGGAAGGAGAAGGCTAACTCCCGACCTGGGACATGTGCGAGGGGCACCTATGCGGGGGCACCTGTCGGTGACGGCTCCCGGAGACCGGATCCGGCGGGCAGTACATAGGCTGTGACCGGAAGCGGAACACGGACGCACGCAGGAGAACACCCCATGTACTTCACCGACCGCGGCATCGAGGAACTGGAGAAGCGGCGCGGCCAGGAAGAGGTCACCTTCGAGTGGCTCGCCGAGCAGCTGCGTACGTTCGTCGATCTCAACCCGGACTTCGAGGTCCCAGTCGAGCGACTGGCCACCTGGCTGGCCCGCCTGGACGACGAGGACGAGGACGACGAGTAGGGCCTGGTCAGGGGTGGAGTAAGCCCTGTTCGGGGTTCGGGCCGAGCTTGTTCGGGGTTCGGCCCGGGCGCTTCCGGCGCCCGCCGCGGGGCAGTCGCGCTGGCGCATGAGGTCGTACGCCGACCCGAGCGCCCTGTGCGCCACCGGGAGCGCCCCCGCCGCGATCCGGCCGCCGCCGGCCGGCACACGCTCCAGCCAGGGGCCGAGCGATCCCCCCTCTCGACGACGTCGAGTTCAGCGCGGAAGGCAGGGCGACATCCGCGTGGGCGAGACGCGCCCGGATTATTGGTTTTTGTGCTGACTAATGCACCTCGGATCACCCGCACGAGTGCCTTGACTTCACCGATCCGCGATATATCGTGTCTATTGGAAGACGCGATATGGCGTGTCGTGTCCCGCCCCGGCCGAGGAGGTCAGCACCATGTCCGAGTGGTCCGTCACAGAGCCCGACAAGCTCACCTTCGACGAACCGGTGACGTCCCTCCATGTGCGCATCGCCAATGGAACGGTGAACGTCGTGGGGATCGACGGGGGTTCCACCCGACTCGAAGTGTCCTCGATAGAGGGACCACCTCTGGTGGTGACGCAGGAGAACGGCACGCTCACGGTCGCCTATGAGGACCTGCCCTGGAAGGGCTTCCTCAAGTGGCTCGACCGCAAGGGCTGGCGCCGCAGCGCGGTGGTCTCCCTGGCCGTTCCGTCACGTACGCGCGTCGAGGTCGGCGTGGTCGGCGCCACCGCCGTGATCTCCGGTGTCGACGGGCGCGCGGTGGTGAAGGGCATCTCCGGCGACACGACACTCGTGGGACTCTCCGGCCCGGTGCGCGCGGACACGGTGTCGGGGAACGTGGAGGCGCAGGCCCTCACCGGCGACCTCCGGCTCAACTCCGTCTCCGGCGACCTGACCGTCATCGAGGGCTCCAGCCCCTCCGTGCGGGTCGAGTCGGTCAGCGGTTCCGTGATCGTCGACCTCGACCCGGCGGGGCGGCCGAGCGACATCAGCCTGACCAGCATCTCGGGCGAGATCGCGATCCGCCTGCCGCATCCGGCCGACGCGGAGGTCCAGGTGGACTCGGCGAGCGGCACGGTCTCCAGCGCCTTCGAGGACCTCAGGGTCGGCGGCCAGTGGGGCGCCAAGAAGATCACGGGCAGGCTGGGCGCGGGGAACGGCCGGTTGAAGGCGACCACCGTCTCGGGCTCCATCGCCCTGCTGCGACGGCCCCCTTCGGAGGACGAACCATGGGACGAGGGAGTGGACTTCAAGAAGGGGACGGACTTCGGGGAGGATGAGCCGGAAGACACGGTTCCTGTTGGGGCCGGGTCCGAGCACGGCAAGGGGCACAGCGCGGTGCCCGAGGACACGGTGCCCGGCACTCACGTCAGCACCGGACCGGGCGCCTCACCGACGGACGGCCCCGCCGAGACCCCCACTTCGGGCGCGACGCCCGCCGCGGCCCCCGACTCCGGCCCCGCCGGGCATTCCGACGCCGGCGTCACCGACGACCCGACCCACGAGAAGGGGCTCTGACATGGCTCCCGTCTTTGCCCATGGCCGCCTGCGGCTCTACCTGCTGAAGCTCCTGGACGAGGCACCGCGCCACGGTTACGAGGTGATCCGCCTCCTGGAGGAGCGCTTCCAGGGGCTGTACGCGCCGTCGGCCGGCACCGTGTACCCCCGGCTGTCCAAGCTGGAGGCCGAGGGCCTGGTCACCCACACCACCGAGGGCGGCCGGAAGGTGTACGCGATCACGGACGCGGGCCGGGCCGAGCTGGCCGACCGCAGCGGTGAACTGGTCGATCTGGAGCTGGAGATCCGCGAGTCGGTGGCCGAGCTCGCCGCGGAGATCCGTGCCGATGTGCGCGGCGCGGCAGGCGATCTGCGCCGGGAGATGCGGGCGGCGGCGAGCGAGGCACGGCGGAGTTCCACGGGAGCAGGCGCCAAGGGGGAGCGCGCCGAACACGAGGGCGCCCACGGGGACTTCACGGACTACGGCGACAAGGAGGCGTGGCGCGTCGCGAAGGAGGAGATGCGCCGCGTCAAACAGGAGTGGAAGGAGCAGGCCCGGCGCGCCAAGGACGAGAGCCGGCGGGCCCGCGAGGATGCCCAGCGGGCACGCCACCAGGCCAAGGAGGCGCAGGAGCGGGCGCGGGCACAGGCCCAGGAGGAGCTCCAGCGCATCGCCAAGCGCGTCCAGGACCAGGTGCAGGACCACTTCACCCGGGGCGACTGGCCGACGGGCGTGCGCGAGGGCATCACCGAACTGGCCAAGGAATTCGGCGAGTTCGGAAAGGACTTCGGCAAGGAGTTCGGGAAGGACTTCGGCTTCGGCCGCCCGGGAACAGGAAAGGGGGCGGGGACGGGAGCAGGCGCTGGGCCTGGGGCAGGGGCAGGAGCAGGTGCTGGGACGAGGGAGCCCGACTACACGGTCACCCCTGAGGACTTCCCCGCCGGTTACGAACCCTCCTGGGCCCACGAGGACTCCACGGGCGACCCCGCCCGCGATCTCGACCGCCTCCTGGACCGCTTCCGCGACGACATCCGCGACGCGGCCCGCGACCACGGAGTAACAGAGGAGCAACTGCGCGACGCCCGACGCCACTTGTCGACGGCGGCGGCACACATAGGGGCGGCGCTGCGGACGCCCAGGGGCTGAAAGGAGGCCTGCCGGGGCGGGGGCGCCCATCGACTCCAGGGCGCCCCCG
>NZ_JBVIPT010000002.1:516810-577284 GCF_055577685.1 Streptomyces sp. NPDC033178 | reverse complement strand
CGCACTTCGCACCCCCTGCCTCTTCGTCCCCCCCCCCCCCAGAGCACCACCCCCCCCCCCCCCGTTCCCCCCCCCCCCCCCCCCCCCCCCCCCCCCCCCCCCCCGGCAGGCTCCGGCGGCGGGCCCACCACCACCGGCTCCTGCGACGGGCGGGCCGGGCCCACCATGGTCGTCCCGCACCGGACCTACCATGGCCAGTTCGACACCGGACGCACCACGGCCAGTTCGGCACCGGACGCACCACGGCCAGTTCGGCGGTGGCCCACCGCGGTCGGCTCCGGCGCCGGCCCCACCAAGCTCGGACCGCCAACAACGCCCCGTCAGCCCGCCTTGGCCTCTCCCCCGCCGTACAGCACCCGCCGCAGCGACTCGTACGTCACCCCGTGGTCGGCCAGGACCTCGGCGGGGACGCCGGGGCGGGCGGCGAGGGCGAGGAGGAGGTGCTCGTCGCCGATGTACCGGTCCCGCTGGGCGAGAGCCATCCGCAGGGACTCCGTAAGAAGATCCTTGGCCCCCTGCGCGAAGGGGCGATGCCCGCCGACAAGCCCGGACCACCAACCCCTGCCCCGCCCGGTACCCGTCCCGCCGCCGGCCCGCAGCGCGCCCTCGCCATGGGCTTCTTCGACCCGGGAGACGATCTCCGAGACGTCGATGCCCAGCCCGGAGAGCGCGTCCGCGTCGGCGCGGGAGAGCCCGCCGCGACGCCGCGCATCGGCCAGTGCCTGCTCGACGGACTCCTTGCGCTCCGCGAGCCCCAGTGACATGAGGGCGAACGACGCGCGGCTGGCCTCTCGGTCGAGGAGCGCCAGCAGTACGTGCTGCTCCTCGACCCTCTCCGCGTGCAGCCGCCCGGCGTGCTCGACCGCGCCGAGCACCACCGCCCGGGCGTCCTTGGTGAACCGTTCGAACATCACTGCCTCCCGTACTTCTTGTGCACGGCCTGCCTGCTGACACCCAGTTCCGCGGCGATCTCCTGCCACGACCAACCCTGATTGCGCGCACTGCGCACCTGAACCGCTTCGAGCTGTTCCAGCAGCCGCCGCAACGCGGAGACGGCCCGCAGCCCGATCCGTGGATCGCGGTCGCCCGCACGCTCGGCGAGATCCGTTGCTTCGGTCATGATGTCAACTTAGGTTGACACACCCTCGGGTGTCAACCCTAGTTGACACCCAAGGATGTGCAGGACCCGCACCAAGGCCAGGAACGGCATCAGGGGGTGTTCAGAACGACCTTGCCGAAGAGCTCGCCGGACTCCATCCGCTCGAAGCCCTCGCGGGCCCGGTCCAGCGGAAGGACCTCGTCGATGACGGGCCGGACGCCGGTGGCGGCACAGAAGGACAGCAGGTCCTCCAGCTCGTCCTTCGTGCCCATGGTGGAGCCGACGACCTTGAGTTCGAGGAAGAAGATGCGGGTCAGTTCGGCGTGCGAGGGGCGGTCGCCGCTGGTGGCACCCGAGATGACCAGGGTGCCGCCGGGCTTCAGGGACTTGACCGAGTGGGACCAGGTGGCGGCGCCCACCGTCTCGATGACGGCGTCCACGCGCTGCGGCAGCCGCGCCCCGGACTCCACGGCCTCCACGGCGCCCAGTTCGAGTGCCCGCTTGCGCTTGGCCTCGTCGCGGCTGGTCGCGAAGACGCGCAGCCCCGCCGCCTTCCCGAGCGCGATCGCGGCGGTGGCGACACCACCTCCGGCGCCCTGCACGAGAACCGAGTCACCGGGGCGTACACCGGCGTTGGTGAAGAGCATGCGGTACGCCGTCAGCCACGCGGTGGGCAGACAGGCCGCCTCTTCGAAGGAGAGCTCCTTGGGCTTGGGCAGGACGTTCCACGCAGGCACGGAGACCTGCTCGGCGAAGGTGCCCTGGTACCGCTCGGTGAGGATGGAGCGCGGCTCCTTGGGGCCGACCCCGTGTCCCGTCTGCCCGATGACGGAGTGCAGTACGACCTCGTTGCCGTCCTCGTCGACGCCGGCGGCATCGCATCCGAGGATCATCGGCAGCTTGTCCTCGGCGAGCCCCACGCCACGCAGCGACCAGAGGTCGTGGTGGTTCAGGGAGGCGGCCCTGACGTTCACGGTCGTCCAGCCGTCCCGAGCCTCGGGAGCGGGCCGCTCCCCCAACTCAAGGCCGTTCAAGGGCTGGTCCCGGTCAATACGAGCAGCGTAGGCAGCGAACATGCCCTCGACCCTAGGCTCCACCGGCCTCCCGACGGAACCACGTCCCCCTGTGACGCGTGTCCCGCCGGGTGGGCGGGTTTCGGCCGAATGTGTGGATGCGGTTCGGTGAGGGCTGAGCGCGCAGTTCCCCGCACCCCTGAAAGAGGGGCTGCGCCCCCGGCTTCTGTGTCTTCGGGGGCGCGGGGAACTGCGCGACCAGCCCCACCGAACCGGCACTCACCCACCCAGCCGAACCCTAAAGTAAAAAATCTCCACGCACAAAAAATCCGGGCCCCGCCCACCAGGACGGGACCCGAACCGCACAGCCGGACAAACAGACCTACCGCCGAGCCACGCCCTCAGCCCGAGCCGCCGCGGCAACCGCCGCGGTGACAGCGGGAGCGACCCGCTCGTCGAACGGCGACGGAATCACGTAGTCCGCGGCAAGGTCGTCCCCGACGACAGAAGCCAACGCCTCCGCAGCGGCGATCTTCATCCCCTCGGTGATCCGAGAGGCCCGCACCTGAAGCGCCCCCGCGAAGATCCCGGGGAACGCCAGCACGTTGTTGATCTGGTTCGGGTAGTCCGACCGCCCGGTGGCGACGACCGCCGCGTACTTGTGGGCGACATCGGGATGCACCTCGGGATTCGGGTTCGCCATGGCGAAGACGAACGCACCCTCGGCCATGGACGCCACGGCCGGCTCCGGCACCGTACCGCCGGAAACGCCGATGAAGACGTCGGCCCCGGCGAGCGCGGACTCCAGCGAGCCCGACAGCCCCGCCTTGTTGGTCATGGCGGCCAGTTCCCGCTTGACCGGCGTCAGGTCGTCCCGGTCCGTCGACACGATGCCCTTGCGGTCGGCGACCGCGACATCCCCGAGCCCCGCCTCAAGCAGGAACTTGGCGATGGCGACCCCGGCCGCACCCGCGCCCGAGATGACGGCCCGCAGCTGCCCCAGGCTCCGTCCGGTCAGCCGCGCGGCGTTCCGCAGGGCCGCCAGCGTGACGACGGCCGTGCCGTGCTGGTCGTCGTGGAAGACCGGAATGTCGAGCCGCTCCTGCAGCTGCCGCTCGATCTCGAAGCACCGGGGTGCCGAGATGTCCTCCAGGTTCACGCCGCCGAAGGACGGCGCGAGCCGCACCACGGTCTCGACGATCTCGTCGACACCGGTGCAGTCGAGCGCGATCGGCACGGCGTCGACCCCGCCGAACTGCTTGAACAGGATCGCTTTGCCCTCCATCACGGGGAGGGAGGCCTCGGGCCCGATGTCACCGAGCCCGAGCACGGCGGTGCCGTCGGTCACGACGGCGACCACGGACGACTTCCACGTGTAGTCGTGGACGAGCTCCGGCTGCTCCGCGATGGCCATGCAGACCTTCGCGACGCCGGGCGTGTACGCCAGGGACAGGTCGTCCTTGTCACGGACGGGCACCGTGGCCTGCACGGCCATCTTGCCGCCGCGGTGCAGCGCGAATGCCGGGTCGAAGGAATCGAGGGGCTCGGCCCCGCCTTCCTGATCCGTACTGCTGTCGCTGCGAGGATTGACGATCTCCGCTGCCACTTTGTTTTACCCCTTAAGTCTTAATGGTTGAGGGTCTCCGCTCCGGGTGAGGAGCAGGCGGGCACCGCGTATATCCCAGATGACGGTTACGTACGTGTACGTACGGGTCATACGCGACGGGCGCGCCGCACACGCGCCCTGAGCCCCGGATGAGGGGTGTAAGGAACCTTCTTACCCGACGGACCGCATCGCAGACGAGTCCATAACGCGAAGGTCACACGTCGACGGCGGAAGGTCACATACCGGAGGACGGCGAGCCGGACGCCGGCCGATTACCGGCCGGATACCGGAGAGTGAAGGTCACATACCGGTGACATGACTCATGGTCGAATGTGGCGAACGCGCCCATTTCGCGAACAAGCCACCGATGCGCCCCAAAGCGCCGCATATGCGGAGAAGCGGTCGCCCGTTTCGCCCAGTACGCCGAAGATCTTCCGGCTGTGACGGGGGGTTTTCCGCACAAGATCCGGCTTCGACGGACCGGCTCGGTCCGGTTCGGGGGTCACCCGTTATCCGATTTTGACATGGCGGGCACCCTGAAGGCGCGAGTCCGAATGGCAAGATGCCGTAATCACACGAGGTCGCGACACCCGAAGGTGTGTGTTCTCGTCGACCCATCGGCTACTGCCGACCCATCGGCAACTCCACCCACCCGCCGGAGGAACCCACCATGACCGCAAGCTCCACCCGTCGTACGACCGCCGCGCAGTCCCGGATAGCCGCGGTCGGTGCGATCGCGGTCGCAGGCGCCCTGCTGCTGACCGGCTGCGGTGACCAGACCAAGGACAAGGACAGCGGCAGCTCGGAGACCGCTGACTCCAGCGCCGCCCCGCTCGCCGACCAGCTGCCCGCGGCCATCCGCGACAAGGGCGTCATCAAGGTCGGCTCGGACATCGCGTACGCACCCGTCGAGTTCAAGGACGACTCCGGCAAGACCGTGGGCATCGACCCCGACCTCGCCGACGCCATGGGCAAGCAGCTCGGCGTGAAGTTCGAGTTCGAGAACGGCACGTTCGACACCCTGCTCACCGGCCTGCGCTCCAAGCGGTACGACATCGCGATGTCGGCGATGACGGACACCAAGGACCGCCAGGAGGGCATCGACGCCGACACCGGCAAGAAGGTCGGCGAGGGCGTCGACTTCCTCGACTACTTCACCGCGGGCGTCTCGATCTACACCAAGCAGGGTGACGACCAGGGCATCAAGACCTGGGACGACCTCTGCGGCAAGAAGATCGTGGTGCAGCGCAACACCGTCTCGAACGACCTGGCCAAGGCCCAGGCCAAGAAGTGCCCGGCCGGCAAGAAGCTCTCCATCGAGGCCTTCGACAACGACCAGCAGGCCCAGACCCGGCTGCGCGCCGGCGGCGCCGACGCCGGTTCCTCGGACTTCCCCGTCGCGGCGTACGCGGCGAAGACCTCCGGTGGCGGCAAGGACTTCGAGGTCGTCGGCGAGCAGGTCGAGGCCGCTCCGTACGGCATCGCGATCGCCAAGTCGAACACCGAGCTGCGGGACGCCCTGAAGGCCGCGCTCGACGCGATCATCAAGAACGGCGAGTACGACAAGATCATCGCGAAGTGGGGCGTCGAGGCCGGCGCCGTCAAGGAAGCCACCCTCAACGGCGGCAAGTGACCGCGTTCCCAGCGGCACTGAAAGGCAACATCCGTGACTGTTGACATCGACAAGACGGCCGGCCCCCAGGACACTCCCCCGGGCGGACCGGAGGCCATCAAGGCCATTCCGGTCCGTCACTACGGGCGGTACGTCTCGGCCGTCATCGCGATCGCGATCTTCGTCTCGATCATCTACGCGTTCGCCCAGGGCAAGATCAACTGGGGCGCCGTACCGGACTACTTCCTCGACGACCGGATCCTCAAGGGCGTCGGCCAGACGATGCTCCTCACCGTCCTCTCGATGGTGATCGGCATCGCGGGCGGCATCCTCCTCGCGGTGATGCGCCTGTCGAGGAACCCGGTGACCTCGTCGATCGCGTGGTTCTACATCTGGTTCTTCCGCGGCACCCCGGTCCTGGTGCAGCTCGTCGTCTGGTTCAACCTGGGCCTGGTCTTCGAGTACATCAACCTCGGTCCGATCTACAAGGACTACTGGTCGAGCTTCATGACGCCGCTGCTGACGGCGCTCCTGGGACTCGGCCTGAACGAGGCCGCGTACATGGCGGAGATCTGCCGCGCGGGTCTCCTGTCGGTCGACGAGGGCCAGACCGAGGCCTCGCACGCCCTGGGCATGAGCCACAGCAAGACCCTGCGGCGGATCGTGATCCCGCAGGCCATGCGCGTGATCGTGCCCCCCACGGGCAACGAGGTCATCAACATGCTGAAGACGACCTCGCTGGTGTCGGTGGTCCAGTTCGCCGAACTGTTCCGGTACGCCCAGGACATCGGTCAGTCCTCGGGCGCACCGGTGGAGATGTACTTCCTGGCCGCCGCCTGGTACCTGGTCCTGACCTCGGTGCTCAGCGTCGGGCAGTACTACATCGAGCGGTACTACGCCCGCGGTTCGAGCCGTTCGCTCCCGGCCACACCGTTCCAGAAGATCAAGGCGAACATGCTGTCACTGTCCAACCGCTCGGGGGGAGGGGCCAACGCATGAGCACCGACATGACGAAGAGCGCGACCGCGGCGGGCTCCGGTGCGCCCATGGTGAAGGCCGAAGGCGTCCACAAGTCGTTCGGCCCCGTCGAGGTCCTCAAGGGCATCGACCTTGAGGTGAAGCCCAGCGAGGTCTTCTGCCTCATCGGTCCCTCCGGCTCCGGCAAGTCGACGTTCCTGCGGTGCATCAACCACCTGGAGAAGGTCAACGCCGGGCGCCTGTACGTGGACGGGGAGCTGGTCGGCTACCGCCAGAAGGGCGACAAGCTGTACGAGCTCAAGGACAGCGAGGTCGCGCTGAAGCGGCGGGACATCGGCATGGTGTTCCAGCGCTTCAACCTGTTCCCGCACATGACGGCGACGGAGAACGTCATGGAGGCGCCGATCCAGGTCAAGGGCGTGAGCAAGGCGCAGGCGCGGGAGCGTGCGGCGCAGCTCCTGGAGCGGGTCGGTCTCGCCGACAAGGCGGGCAACTACCCCTCGCAGCTCTCCGGTGGCCAGCAGCAGCGGGTCGCCATCGCCCGGGCCCTCGCCATGGACCCGAAGCTGATGCTGTTCGACGAGCCGACCTCGGCCCTCGACCCGGAGCTCGTCGGCGACGTCCTCGACGTCATGCGCGACCTCGCCGAGTCCGGAATGACGATGATCGTCGTCACCCACGAGATGGGCTTCGCCCGTGAGGTCGGCGACTCGCTGGTCTTCATGGACGAGGGCGTGGTGGTCGAGTCCGGCAACCCACGCGACGTGCTGACGAACCCCCAGCAGGAACGGACGCAGTCGTTCCTGTCGAAGGTGCTTTAGCCTCCGGCGGTTCGGCAGGCGTTCGAAGGGGCGGTACGGATCATCCGTACCGCCCCTTCGCGTGCCGCGGTCGTGTGGCCGACGCCAGGCCGGTTTGACGCCTGCGGGCCGGTGGAGGCCAGTCGCGCAGTTCCCCGCGCCCCTGAACTGCGGGGCTGCGCCCCGACTTTTCAGCCCGTCCGGCGCTCGCCTTCAGCCCGTCCGGCGTTTGAGGACGAGGCCGTTCAGGCCGATGCGGGGGTCTGGGGGCGGAGCCCCCAGGGATGGGACGGGTAGGGGCGGCGGGGGCGAGGAAATGGCGCTACTTGAGGGCCAGGACCAATGCGTCCGACGGGGCGCGCCAGACCGCACGCGCCTCCGCGAAGCCCTTTTCGCGCAGCACGCGCGCGTGCCACTCGACGGACGGCGTATCACCCTCCGCATGCTCGCCGTAGATCTCGAAGCGACGAACCGTGGGCTCGGCGAGGACGGGATCCTGGCCGGCGAGCTGCCACCAGTCGGCCCAGTCGAGGACACCGGCGGCCTTGGCCTCGTCCATACGGGCATGCCGCTGGGCGCGATCCGCCGCATTGATCCGCGGAGTCGTCTCGTCGATCATGTGGTCCGCGTTCATGAACACCCCACCGTCACGGACGAGTTCCGCGACGCGACCGTAGAGGACCGCGAGGGGTTCCCTGTGCAGCCAGTGGAGAGCGGTGGCCGTGAGGACGGCGTCGTACGAGTCGTACGGCAGCTTCGACGGCCAGTCGGGGTCCTTGAGGTCGGCCGTGACGAAGGTGACCCGGTCGTCGCCCTCGAAGGTGCCCCGGGCGATGGTCAAGAGCGCGGGGTCGAGGTCGACGCCGGTGCTGACGGCCTTCGGGAACCTTTCGAAGAGGCGGGCCGTGATACTTCCCGTACCGCACGCGAGGTCCAGGACGCGCGGCTCGGGACCCACGAGGGCCTCGACCATGTCGAGCATGACCCGGAAGCGCTCCTCGCGGTCCGGCATGTACCACTCCTGCTGCCGGTCCCAGCTCTCCTGCCAGGCAGCCCAGTCGGCTCCGATGTCGGTCGTCATGGATACCCCTCTCCCCTCCAGCATGTAATACCCTGGAAGTGCAATTAGCCATTACCTGTCCGCACCACGACGATAGAGTGCCTCCGTAAGGACTACAAGTGGAACTGGCCTATTACTCGGATTACGCCGTACGACTCGTCAACAGCGAGGAACCGGCCCGGGGCAAGGACGCGCTCACCTCGGTCGAGGCCGTCCGCGACCTCTTCGGCGGCAACTCGTCGGCGGCCCGCCGCGCCACGGACGCTGACGTGACGCGCTTCCGCGGCGTACGGGCCCGGCTGCGCGCGGTCTTCGAGGCGGCCGACGGCGGTGACGAGACCCTCGCCGTGGACCTGTTGAACTCACTGCTCCTGGAGTTCCCGGTGAGCCCGCAGATCTCCGGCCACGACTTCCGGGACGACGACGGCCGCCCGCTGTGGCACATGCACCTGGCGGACCACCCGTCGAACGCGACCGCGGGGTACGCCGCGACCGCCGCGATGGGCCTGGCCTTCCACCTCACCGAGTACGGTGTGGACCGCCTGGGCCTGTGCGAGGCAGCGCCGTGCCGCAACGCCTACCTCGACACCTCGACGAACCGCTCCCGGCGCTACTGCTCGGACCGCTGCGCGACCCGGGCGAACGTCGCCGCCTACCGGGCCCGCAAACGCCTGGAGGCGGACCGGTCGGAGAGCACCGGCCTGGCGGCCGACAGCACCCAGCGCGCGACCGCGAACGGCGAGCGCTGACCCTTCTTCCGCGGCCGGTACCGGAACCGGACCTTCCCGAGGACGAGCTCCTCGGGCACGGTCCCGTAGTCGGTACTGTCCCCACCCGCGTACGCGTTGTCGCCGAGCACCCACCAGCCTCCCTCGCGCCGCTCGGCCGCGCGCTTGACGACCAGCAGGTCCTGCTGGAACGGATGACGCAGTACGACCACGTCACCGGGCCTGATCCGGGCCCCGTACTGCACGACGAGGAGGTCCCCGTGCTGCAGTGTGGGCACCATGGACGGCCCCGTCACCTCGGCCGTACCGAAGGGCAGGACGGCCCTTCCACGCTCGGTCTCCTGCGACAGCTCCGGCATCACCGGCACCTCCCCGGTCCTATCCTCCACGAGTCCCAGTCTCACCCTGGACTTTTGTCCTAAGCCCATGGGGGCACTCGCGAAAACCAGTCCCTCACGGAGTAATGTCCCACCTGAGAAGACGATCACGAGGAAGGACAGCTCAATGCTCTCCCGCCTGTTTGCCCCCAAGGTCAAGGTCAGCGCACACTGCGACCTGCCCTGCGGTGTGTACGACCCGGCCCAGGCCCGCATCGAGGCGGAGTCGGTGAAGGCCGTGCAGGAGAAGATGGCCGCCAACGACGACCCGCACTTCCAGGCTCGCGCCACCGTCATCAAGGAGCAGCGCGCCGAGCTCGCCAAGCACCACGTCTCGGTGCTCTGGAGCGACTACTTCAAGCCCCCGCACTTCGAGAAGTACCCGGAGCTGCACCAGCTGGTCAACGACGCCCTCAAGGCCCTCTCGGCCGCCAAGGGTTCGACCGACCCGGCCACGGGCCAGAAGGCGCTGGACTACATCGCCCAGATCGACAAGATCTTCTGGGAGACCAAGAAGGCGTGACCCAACGCCTTCCGTTTTCGCGGTGGAGGGGCCCGGCCAGCACCTTGGCCGGGCCCCTTCCTCGTTGCTCTGTCGGTGGGCCGTGGCATGCTGAGGGGCATGAACACGGAAGATCTGGTCCGGCTGCGCAAGGCACGCGACCGGATGGACCGTGAGTATGCCGAGCCGCTGGACGTGCCCGCGCTCGCGCGTACGGCGCTGATGTCGGCGGGCCACTTCCAGCGCAGCTTCCGGGCGGCCTTCGGCGAGACCCCGTACAGCTATCTCATGACGCGCCGCATCGAGCGCGCGAAGGCGCTGCTGCGGCGCGGGGATCTGACGGTGACGGAGGTCTGTATCGCGGTCGGGTGTACGTCACTGGGGTCGTTCAGCTCCCGCTTCACCGAGCTGGTGGGCGAGTCGCCGAGCGCGTACCGGGCCCGCCCGCACAACGCGGGGGCGGCGATCCCGGCCTGCGTGGCGAAGATGTACACAAGGCCCACACGCGTCCGGGCGTCCGAGCCCCCGTCCTGAGGGCCGGAGTGCCCTGCCGGCCGGGGCGTCCTGGGAGCCGGGGCCTCTGCGCGCCGGGGCGTCCTGAAGGCAGCGGCGGGCTTCAGGTCGCCAGGCGGGCCGCGCGTGCCCGGAGGTAGCGCTGTTCCGGGCGGCTGAGGGTCTTGGCGGCGGCCGACTCGTAGGCGGTGCGGGCGGCCTCGGTGTCGCCGGCCCGTTCCAGGAGGTGGGCGCGGACCGCGTCGAGGCGATGGCCCGTCGACAGCTCCCCTTCCAGGGAGGCGAGTTCGGTGAGACCGGCCTCGGGGCCGTGGACCATCGCGACGGCCACCGTGCGGTTGAGGCGTTCCATGGGGCCGGGGACCATGCCGACGAGGATGTCGTAGAGGCCGAGGATCTCTCGCCAGTCGGTGTCGTCGGGCGAGGCCGCCTCGTCGTGGACGGCGGCGATCGCGGCCCTCAACTGGTAGGGGCCCAACTGCGGTTGGACCAGCGCCTGCGTCACGAGGGCCACACCCTCGTCGATCGCCGTCTTGTCCCACAGCGCGCGGTCCTGCTCGTCGAGCGGCACCAGCTCGCCCTGCGGCCCGGTGCGCGCGGCACGGCGGGCGTCGGTGAGGAGCATGAGCGCCAGCAGACCCGCCACCTCGCAGTGGCCGGGCAGCAGCGCGTGCACCGTACGGGTCAACCGGATGGCCTCGCCCGCGAGTTCGGCCCGCTGGAGCGCAGCACCGGACGTGGCCGTGTACCCCTCGTTGAAGATGAGGTACAGGACGTGCAGGACCGCCGGCAGCCGCTCCTCCCAGTTCTCGGGGCGGCCGAAGCCGGTGCCCTTCACCTTCTGCTTGGCCCGGCTGATCCGCTGCGCCATGCTCGCCTCGGGCATCAGATGCGCACGGGCGATCTCGGCCGTCGTCAGACCGCCGACCGCCCGCAGCGTGAGCGCGATCCGCGCGGGCTGGGTCAGATCGGGGTGGCAGCAGAGAAAGAGCAGGGTGAGGGTGTCGTCCTCGGACGGCGCACGGTCGGCGCCGGGCGGCGGCGCCGTGAACGCGTCGCGCGGGGTGAGCGCCGCCGCCCGCTCCTCGCGCAGCCGACGCGCCTCCTCACTCCGCAGCACGTCCGTGAGCCGCCGCGAGGCGACCTTGATCAGCCAGCCGCGCGGATTCTCGGGCACCCCGGCCTCGGGCCACTGCCCGGCCGCCGCGAGGAGCGCTTCCTGTACGGCGTCCTCGGCGGCGTCGAAGTGTCCGTACCGGCGCACGAGCGCGCCGAGGACCTGCGGCGCGTGGCGGCGCAGCAGGTCCTCGACCTCGGTCGTACGTCCCGACGGGCGTCTCGGGGGACGGCTCACACGTCCCCGCTGCCGTCGGGGATCGGGCGGATGACCAACGGGTACTGCTTGGTGCCCTCGGGGACGGGGCATTCGAGCACCCGGGCAGCGATCTCCGTGACCCGTTCCAGGCTGGCGCAGTCCAGGACCCAGTACCCGGCGAGCACTTCCTTCGTCTCGCTGTACGGCCCGTCGGTGATCACGGGCTTCCCGTCCGGGCCCCGCTCGACGAACCGGGCCTTCGCGGGCTCCGACAGACCGTTGGCGTCGACGATCTCCCCGGTCTCGGCGAGGTCGTTGTTGAGCGCGCCCATGTGCGCGTACATGGTCTGAATGTCCTGCTCGGTCCAGACGGGCCCGTCGGCGGAGCCCTTGCCGCTCTGCGCCTCGTAGTCGGCCTGCGTGCCCTGGATCATCACGAGGTACTTCATGAGTCCGCTCCTTCGGTTCGGGCCGCCCGCACCGGGCGGCTCTCACAGGGGACGTCGGAGCCGGGCCGCGGTTCTCTACAAGAGCGCGAAAAAAACCTTCCCGCGTTTTCTCGCGGGCCGCCGCACTCAGGAATCCCGCTCCACGGACGGCTGGTCCGCAGGTGTCTGACCAGCGGCCACCTGGGGTGCCTCGGGCGGCCCGGGCTCGCTCGCCAGGACGCGCTCGGGCTCCGCCTCGGCCCTCTCGGCCTCCCCCTCCTCGTGCTCCGCGCACTGGGGGTTCCGGCAGGGGCCTGCGCCCCACAGGGGCACGAAGACCCCGAGGGTCTTGTGCCGACGCACGACCGTGTCCACGGCCTGCTTGCAGACCGGACAGACATACTCATCGCTGGTCATGTCCCCAGGGTATTGCGGGAGGGCGCGCCCCGACAGGCGGGCGACGAACCCAACCCGGAATCAGCGCTTCCTGCTGTACGTCCGCACGACCGCTCCGTTCTTGAACGTGCGCAACTCGCCGAGCGTGAACTCGCCGATGGCGAACCCGGAGCCGAACATCGGCATGCCGGAGCCGAGCACGATCGGGTACGTCTTGACGATGAGCTCGTCGATCTCGTCGACCAGCTCGCCCGCGATCCGCGAGCCGCCGCACAGGTAGATACCGAGGTCGCCGTCCTCCGCCTTGAGCTCGCGGACCTTGCCGACCAGGTCGTCGGAGATGATCTCGACGTGCGGGTCGGGCGACTCCTTCAGGCTGCGCGAGGCGACGTACTCCCGCATATGGGCGTACGGGCTGGTGACGCCGAGCTCCAGCGCCAGGTCGTAGCTGGCGCGGCCTTGGATGATCGTGTCGTACTTCTTGTTCGCCAGGTGGTCCGTGCCCGTCGCCCGACGGCCGTGGGTCGGCAGCGTCTCCGGGTATTCGGTCCTGAGGAAGTCGAAGAACTCCTCGTCGACCATCTCCATCATCATCTGTGCGTCGCCGCTCGGGTCGCCGATGAAGCCGTCGATCGAGCAGGCGATGAAATACGTGAGCTTTCGCAAGCCGGTCTCTTTCCGTAGGATGCGTGAACCACTCCATTCATAGTGCTTCACCTGTAGTGGTTGCAAGGGGATTTCCGAGGATCTCCCGTACGGGACTCAAGTAGGAGAGGGGATTCCGCATGGCGAGCAATCCGGAGCGCAGGGCCGCCCTGGTAGACGCCGGTGTGGAGGTGCTGGCGCGCGAGGGGGCACGCGGGCTGACGTTCCGCGCGGTGGACGGTGAGGCCGGGGTGCCGGTGGGCACGGCCTCGAACTACTTCGGCGGCCGCGACGACCTGCTCCGCCAGATCGACGCCCGCCTCCACGAACGCCTCGCCCCGGACCCCGAGGTCCTGGCCGAACTCATGAAGGCCCCCAAGGACCGCGCCCTGGTCACGGCGTTCATGCACGACCTCATGGCCCGCGCCCAACGGGACCGCACGGGCTATCTGGCCCTGCTGGAGATGCGCCTGGAGGCCACCCGCCGCCCCGAACTCCGCGCCTCCTACACGAAGACGATCCGCGCCGACCTCGAATTCGGCATGGAGTTCCACCGCGGGGCGGGCCTCCCCGGCGGCGACGAGACGGTCACGGTGCTGTATCTCGCCATGCTCGGCCTGATCCTGGAACACCTGACCCTGCCGGGCGTCCTGGAGGACGTACTGCCGGGAGTGACCGTCCCGGACGGTCTGGTCGAACGGATCGTCGCGACGATCGTGCCGGACGGGGGCGACCAGGGCCTGTCCGACGGCTGAGCTGACGGGGCGCCCCGTCAGGGGCGCGGGGAACTGCGCGGCCGGCCCCCACCGGCCCGCGGACTACGAACCGGCTTCCCCGCCAAGCGATTCGCTCAGCGGTTCACGCCACATGGGCCACATCGGCGGCCCGTCCGGAAGCTCGAGCGCGCTCCCCGTGAATTCGAAGCCGAGCCGCTCATAGAGCCCCCGGCTGCGCGCACTGCTCGCCTCCAGATACGCGGCCACACCTTCACCGTCACACCGGTCCAGCACGTGCTGGACAAGCGCCGACCCGAGCCCCTCCCCCTGCCGGCCCGGCGCGACGGCGATCATCCACAGGTACTCGTGGGCCTGCCCCTCCGGGTGGATCCCGGCGGTCAACCGGCCTATCAGCTCGACCCGTTCGTTCTCGGGATCGACGTCCTCGCGCAGTTGGGCAGGCCCGTCCTCGTCGTCCTCCTCGGCGGGCCCCGCGGGCATCGAAAGCCACAGCGCGCAGGCCGAACCGTCCTCCGTGACGTCCACGTACCCCTCGGCGAGCACGCCGTCGACGAAGGCCCCCATCAGCAGCGGATGCTTCCGCCGCCGGTGTTCCGCGTCGGGAAAGATCCAGCTGCTCACCGGGTCGTTCTGAAAGGCCTCGTCGAGCAGCCGTGTCACGGCCTCCCGATCGTCCTCGCCCGCTCTTCGGATCGCCACGCCCATAGCCCGCCCCTTTGGCTCAACTGCCCATGCCCACTCGGCCGTTGCAGCCTAGCGATCACTCCGGCAGAAGGCGACGGGCCCCGCACACCGTGGGGATGCGCGGGGCCCGCCGGAACCGGAACCCCTCCACCTCACCGCGTTGTCAGGCACCGCGCGGCGAAGAAGGCCCCGGAGTCTCGTACCCATTACGGCCGACGAACGCCGTACCGCTCAGGGTGGAGTGACAGAAGTGAAGTAAGGATGGAAGCGAGTTGGAGACGGTCGGTGTGGAGGCGGGCCGGACTGGAAGTGGGCCGAGCTGGGAATGCCCCCCTGTCCCCCGTCCCTCCTCTGCCCCCGCCCCCGCCCCGACGCCGTACGGCTTCGGCTGCCGCGTCCCCGCGGGCACCGCACGGCATCGGCCACCTGATCTCTACATATGCGCCGCCCTTCGATCACCCTTCACTTGTCGCACCCGCCTCAATCACCTCACCCGCCGCTCCCATCGCTCCGCCACTCCCGTCGCTCCCATCAGCGGCCCCAACTCACACGCTCCGCCGTGTCACGAACTCCGCCAGTGACAGAAGCCCTCCCGCCGCCTCCGGATCGGGGACGGCCCGGGACAGGTGCTGCAGGGACCTGGCCATCCGGTCGGCGGCCTGGACCTGGGCCCAGTCACGCCCGCCCGCCCGCTCGACGGCGAGGACCGTACGCTCCAGATCGCCGTCGCGGTACGGAACCCGGTACAGCTCGGCCAGTTCGGCCGCGGCCGGTGTGCCGGAGGTGAGCGCGGCGACCACGGGGAGGGATTTCTTGCGGGCCATCAGGTCCGCCCCGGCCGGCTTGCCGGTGCGGCTCGGGTCCCCCCAGATGCCGATCACGTCGTCGATGAGCTGGAAGGCGAGTCCGGCCTCCCGCCCGAACGCGTCGAGGGCATCGACGTCCTCCTCTCCGGCCCCCGCGTACAACGCCCCGAGCGCGCACGCGCAGCCGAGCAGCGCGCCCGTCTTGGCCTCGGCCATGGCGAGCACCTCGTCGAGCGTGACGTCGTCGGGACCGCGACGCTCCAGTGCGGTGTCCGTGTGCTGGCCCGCGCACAGTTCGACGACACAGCTCGCGAGCCGCGCGGCCGCCGCCGAGGACGCCGGATGCGGATCCTCGGCGAGCAACTGGTGGGCCAGCGCCTGCAGGGAGTCCCCGGCGAGGACCGCGTCGGCGTCCCCGAACACCGCCCACGCGGTGGGCCGGTGCCTGCGGGTGGTGTCCCGGTCCATCACGTCGTCGTGCAGCAGGGTGAAGTTGTGCACCAGCTCCACCGCGGCGGCCGCCCATAGGGCCGTCTCCTGCTGTCCGCCGAGTGCCCGGACCGCGGCCAGCACGAGCGCGGGCCGGATCGCCTTGCCCGAGTTCCCCGCCGCCGGGCTGCCGTCCGCGTGCTCCCACCCGAAGTGGTAGAGCGCGATCCGGCGCAACGGGCCGGGCAACGACTCGACGGCCCGGCGCAGTTCGGGGTCGACCGACGCCCGGGACCGCTCCAGGATCCCGGCGGCCTCCTGCCCGTCGGGCGAACCCCGCCGCCCGCCAGGCACGCCACCCGGCACCGGTTCGCCCCGCGCTTCCGGTCCTTCCACGGCCGGCAACGGGCTCTGCTGCGTCTCCGTCATGAGCTCACCCATGGATCCGCCTCACGGAGTGCGCGGACGGTGGCGGTTCCGCCGGCGACGGGCGCGTACCCCTTCGGTCCGCCCGCACCGGCGGTCGGGGACACGGCGCGCGCCGTACGGGACGTCACCTCCAGCGGCCGATCTCGACGTTCTCCAGGACCCCGAGCGCGTCGGGCACCAGGACCGCGGCCGAGTAGTACGTCGTCACGAGGTACGACATGATCGCCTGCTCGCTGATGCCCATGAACCGCACGGACAGGCTCGGCTCGATCTCGTCCGGGATGCCGGCCTGCTGGAGCCCGATGACACCCTGGTCGGCCTCGCCCGTACGCATGGCGATGATCGAGGTCGTACGGGCCTCGGTGACCGGGATCTTGTTGCACGGGAACATCGGCACACCGCGCCAGGTGGGAATGCGGTTGCCGCCCATGTCGATGGTCTCCGGGACGAGCCCCCGCTTGTTGAGCTCCCGGCCGAACGCGGAGATCGCGCGCGGGTGGGCGAGCAGCAGCCTGGTGCCACGCCGCCTGGTGAGCAGTTCGTCCAGGTCGTCCGGGCTGGGTACGCCGTCGTGCGGCTGCAGCCGCTGGTCGTACTCGCAGTTGTTGAGCAGCCCGAACTCCCGGTTGTTGATGAGCTCGTGCTCCTGGCGCTCCTTCAACGCCTCGACCGTGAGCCGCAACTGCTGCTCGGTCTGGTTCATCGGCTGGTTGTAGAGGTCGGCCACGCGCGTGTGGATGCGCAACACGGTCTGGGCGACGCTCAGTTCGTACTCGCGCGGTGCCGCGTCGTAGTCGACGTACGTCCCCGGGATGGCCGGCTCTCCGGTGTGGCCGGCGGCGAGGTCGATCTCCTTCTCGCCGTAGTTGTTGGCGCGCTGCGTGGGAATCGCGCGCAGCTGTTGGAGGTGCTCGCGCAGGGACTCGGAGCGCTCGGCGATCTGGTCGAGGTCCTGGCGGGGCAGCGCGAGGACCGTGCAGGCCGTGACCGCGCGGGCCGTGTACTCCCAGATGGCCTCCGGGTCGGTGATCGCCTGCTCGCCGAAGTAGGCGCCGTCGGCCAGGACGCCGAGAACCGCGTCGTCCCCGTACGGACCTGTGCCGATCTTCTCGACCTTGCCGTGGGCGAGCAGGAAGACCTCGTCGGCCTGGCTGCCGAAGGAGGCGAGGACGTCGCCCGGGTCGAACTCCCGCTGCTGGCAGCGCTGCGCGAGCTCGGCGAGCACCTCCGGGTCCTCGTAGGTGCGCAGTGCCGGCAGTTCGCCGAGCTCCGCGGGGATGACCTGGACGCGGTCACCCGTCTTCACGAACGTCACGCGACCGTCGCCCACCGAATAGCTGAGCCTGCGGTTCACGCGGTATGTGCCGCCCTGCACGTTCACCCACGGCAGCATGCGCAGCAGCCATCGTGAGCTGATCTCCTGCATCTGTGGTGCGGACTTGGTGGTGGTGGCCAGGTTCCGCGCCGCGGATGTGCCGAGACTCTTCTGCGGCTGATCCTGGTCCGCGCGGATCTCTTCGCCTACCGACATGAAATTGCCCTCCCCATCGTGCAATGAGCTGCGCAGAGAACACTTCCATCACGGACCGTGCCGGTGCTATTACACGAAAGAGCGGGAATGGATCTTCGAAAGCCGGGCATAACGGAGGACCCCCGCCCGGGCCGACAGTCCCTGGCGACCGGCCGGCCCGGCGACGTGGATCTTCCCGAACGGGAACTTCAAGATCGGGCCGCCCGTTGAACCGGCAAAACGGACGAACGACGAGACGAACGACGAGGAGACGGCAATGGCAGGCTTCCTGGACCGCGCCAAGGAACAAGCACAGCGCGGCCTCACGCAGGGCAAGCAGAAGCTCGATGACGTCCAGGCCCAGCGGGCGGGCGGCGATCTTCTGAAGAACCTGGGTGCGGCCTACCTCGCGGAGCGGCGCGGCAGCGGCTCTCCGCAGGCCACGCAGGAGGCTCTCCAGGCCGTGGAGAGCCACATCGCGACGCACGGGGACGGCTTTCTGCGCGCCTGAGGTCCGCCCGTACCGCTGACCGGATCGGCTCGCACGCCGTGCGAAGAAGTGGTCCCGACCGGGGAGATCCGGGTACAAGCTGCGGTACGAGACGGCCGCGCCGGGTGGCCGTCGCGGCCTGTAAGGAGGCGGTCATGGCCCCACCCATGTCCGCGGGCAGCTTTCTGAGCCGGCTCAAGGCGGAAGGGCTCACCGTCGTCGAGGTCGGCGACTGGGAGCATCACAACCGCAATCACAAGGGTCCGTGGGGTCCGGTCCACGGCGTGATGATCCACCACACGGTGACATCGGGAAGTCAGCGCACGGTCGAGATCTGCCGTGACGGCTACAGCGGCCTGCCCGGCCCGCTGTGCCACGGTGTCATCACCAAGGACGGCAGAGTCCACCTCGTCGGCTACGGCCGCTCGAACCACGCGGGCCTGGGCGACGACGACGTCCTGCGCGCGGTCATCGCGGAGAAGGCCCTCCCGCCGGACAACGAGGCGAACACCGACGGCAACCGCCACTTCTACGGCTTCGAGTGCGAGAACCTCGGCGACGGCGAGGACCCCTGGCCCGAAGCCCAGCTCGACGCCATCGAGCGCGCCGCGGCAGCGGTCTGCCGCCACCACGGCTGGACGGCACGCTCGGTCATCGGCCACCTCGAATGGCAGCCGGGCAAGATCGACCCTCGCGGCTTCACGATGGCGGCCATGCGGGATCGCATCCACGAACGACTGAAGTAGCGCTCTCGTGGCGGGCCCGTGCCGCCGCGCCCGTGCCCCGCTCGGACGCGTGTCCGACAATGGGCGGGTGATCAGCCCCGAGACCCCCGAAGCGCTCGGTCCGGGCGCCCTGCGGCCCCGGCTGCCGTCCCCGGTGCGGGAGGCCGTGGACGAGCGGTTCGCCCGGCGCGGTGTACGGCTGCTGCTCAAGCGGGACGATCTGATCCACCCGGAGCTGGTCGGCAACAAGTGGCGCAAGCTGGCCCCGAACCTGCGCGCGGCGGCGGGCCGCACGGTCCTCACCTTCGGCGGCGCGTACTCGAACCATCTGCGGGCCACCGCCGCCGCGGGCCGCCTCCTGGGCCTGCCCACCGTCGGCGTGGTCCGCGGCCAGGAGCTCGCCGACCGCCCGCTCAACCCGTCCCTGGCCCAGTGCGCGGCCGACGGCATGCGGTTCCACTTCGTCGACAGATCGACGTACCGCCGCAAGAGCGAGCCGAAGACGCTGGCCGCCCTCCTCCGCGCGTGCGCCGCCAAGGACGCGTACGTGATCCCGGAGGGCGGCAGCAACTCCCTTGCCGTTCAGGGCTGCCGGGCCCTCGGCGAGGAGCTGCGCGACCACGGCGGTATCGACGTGGCCGCGGTCGCCTGCGGCACGGGCGGCACCTTCGCGGGCCTGGCCGCCGGCCTCGGCCCGGGCGGGCGCGCCCTCGGCATACCCGTCCTCAAGGGCGGCTTCCTCGACGCGGAGATACGTACGCTCCAGGCCGAGGCCTTCGGCGGCCCGCGCGGTGACTGGTCGCTCGACGACCGCTTCCACTTCGGCGGTTACGCCCGCACACCACCCGAACTCGAAGCGTTCGCCGCCGACTTCGAGCAGCGCCACGAGCTGCCCGTGGAGCGTCTCTATGTCGCCAAGTTGCTGTACGGACTTGTCGCCCTCACCGAGGAAGGCGCGTTCCCGCGCGGGACGACGATCGCGGCCGTCGTCACCGGCAGCCCCCACCCCCGGGCCGCCGACCAGGTCTAGGCCGTCCAGGCCCTACGCCGCCTCGCGGAACGCCGCCGCCTCCTCCAGGTCCAGGCGTCGCAGCAGCGTCCGGAGCATCTCGTCGTCGATGTAGCGGCCGTCCCGGAGTCTCACGAACATCTCCCGCTCGGCGGCGATCATTTCGCGCGACAGCCGCCGGTACGTGTCATCGGCGGTCTCCCCGGTCACGGGGTTCACCGTGCCGAGCCGCTCCCACACGGCGTTGCGGCGACGCTCCAGGACCGAGCGGAGCCGGTCGGCGAGCGGCGGTGGCAGCGTGTTGCGCTCGTCGTCGAGGAGTTCGTCCAGGCGGCGCTCCGCGGTCCGGGACGCCTGCGCCTGGGCGTTCGCCTCCGCGAGCGTCTCGGCCTGCCGGTCCCGCTCGGGCAGCTTCAGCGCACGGACCAGCGGGGGCAGTGTCAGCCCCTGCACGACCAGCGTGCCGATCACCGTCGTGAAGGTCAGGAAGAGGATCAGGTTGCGGCCCGGGAAGTCCTCCCCGCCCTCCGCGGTGAGCGGGATCGAGAAGGCGATGGCGAGCGAGACCACGCCTCTCATCCCGGCCCAGCTGATGATGAAGGGCGCCTTCCAGGTGGGGTTGTCCTCCCGTTCCCGGATCCGCTTGGACAGGATGCGCGGCAGGAAGGTCGCGGGATACACCCACACGAAGCGGGACACTACGACGACCAGGAAGACGGCCACCGCGTACCAGACGGCACTCACTCCCTCGTACTCGTCGAGGCCCTTGAGGACGATCGGGAGCTGCAGGCCGATCAGCGCGAAGACCGCCGACTCCAGGATGAAAGCGACCATCTTCCACACCGCCTCCTCCTGGAGGCGGGTCGCGAAGTCGACCTCCCAGTTGCGGTGCCCCAGGTAGAGCGCGACGACGACCACGGCGAGCACTCCGGAGGCGTGCACCTGCTCGGCGACCGCGTACGCGAAGAACGGGATCAGCAGCGACAGGGAGTTCTGGAGCAGCGCCTCCTTCAGGTGCGTACGCAGCCAGTGGAGCGGCACCATCAGGACGACTCCGATCCCGACACCGCCGATCGCCGCGAGCAGGAACTCGCCGATGCCGCCCGCCCAGGTCGCGCCCTCGCCGACGGCGGCGGCGATCGCCACTCTGTAGGCGGTGATCGCGGTCGCGTCGTTCACCAGGGACTCGCCCTGCAGAATCGTGGTGACCCTGGAGGGCAGCCCGACCCGGCGCGCCACCGCCGTGGCCGCCACCGCGTCCGGCGGCGCCACGACCGCCCCGAGCACCAGCGCCGCCGTCAGCGACAGGTCCGGCACGATCATGTAGGCGGCCCAGCCGACGACAAGCGTCGCGAAGAGCACGTACCCGACCGACAGCAGCGCGACCGGCCTGAGTTGCGCCCGCAGATCGAGGTACGAGCTGTCCGTGGCCGCCGTGTAGAGCAGCGGGGGCAGCACGAGCGGGAGCACCACGTCGGGGTCGAGGGTGTACTCAGGGACCCCGGGCAGGTACGAGACGAGCAGACCCGCGGTGACCAGCAGCAGCGGCGCGGGCACCGGGGTGCGGCGGGCCGCGCCGGCGATCACGGCGCTGCCCGCGACCAGCAGGAGGAGGGGCATCACATGCATCAGCTTCGGCCCACCTTCGTTTCGGCGCGGATTCCCGCACGCCCGACGTAATCTGGCAATCATGAAACAGTGCACGCACGCCGACGCGCTGCCGCATCCAGAACCCGAGCCGCTGAGCGAGACCTGCCTGGAGTGTCTGGCGGCCGGCTCGCACCCCGTGCAGTTGCGACTGTGTCTCATCTGCGGATACGTGGGCTGCTGCGACTCGTCGCCGCTGCGGCACGCGACGGAGCACTTCAAGAAGACGGGACACCCGATCATGCGCACGTTCGAGCCCGGAGAGAACTGGCGCTGGTGCTTCGTCGACCACGTACTCGTGTGACGAGGGATCCGGACGGTTCGACCCTCTGACCGTTGGGTACGTCAACCCGGCGCGCGCTCTTCCCAATTGGGCCCGCAGACCCCTAGCCACTGTGCGTATCCATAGGTTTACTATGAGTGACAGCAAGGGGTTGGGGTCCCGGGGACAGGAAACCTGAGAGCGCGATAGCGTCACCGCTGAACCACGTTGCGCGTTACCCCGGGGGGCGACCCTCGGCCCCCGAAAGAGCTTGTACCACCTTGGAGGTGAGGGTGTCCCAGATCGCAGGCGAGCCCGCGACCCAGGACTTCGTGGAAGTCCGGCTGCCGGCTGCGGGTGCCTACCTGTCGGTGCTGCGCACGGCCACAGCCGGCCTCGCGGCGCGTTTGGACTTCACCCTCGACGAGATCGAGGACTTGCGCATCGCCGTGGACGAGGCATGCGCGATCCTGTTGCAACAGGCGGTGCCGGGCTCCGTGCTCAGCTGTGTCTTCCGCCTGATCGACGACTCGCTCGAGGTGACCGTCTCGGCCCCGACCACCGATGGCCATGCCCCCGCGCGGGACACCTTCGCCTGGACCGTGCTGTCGGCCCTCGCCGGCAAGGTGTCCTCCTCGGTGGCCGACGACAAAACCGTTTCGATCAGCCTCTACAAACAGCGCGGCGCGGGACCCGGGCCGGCGTGAGGAACGGGGACGGGCCGGTGCGGGACGAAGAGCGCGGCACACGGGAACTTCCCGGCAAGGGCGAGGACGGCCCGACCGGGCCTCGGCGTCTGGCGGAAGGTGTCGACGGCATCCCCGAGCAGCAGGCCCGGCCGCATCCGGAGGACGACGCCTCCTCGGCGGCCGAAGCACCTCAGCGGGAAGAGCCGGTCGACAAGGACGGGCGGGAGGCGCTCTCCGACAGTGACGGGCGACAGGATCCAGACGTTGCCGCGCAGTGGGAGTCCCCCCGGACGGAGTCTGGGGGAACGTCCTCGGAAGGGCGGCGGCGGGTGACGGGCGGGATCATGAGCGAGCAGCACGAGCACGAACGAAATGCCGACAGCGGCGCGTCGGGTACGCAGCACGACCCCCACGACCGCAGTGGGGCGCGGGCCAGGTTCATCGAGCTGCGCAAGCTGGACCCCAGCAGCCCGGAGTACGCGGAGCTGCGCAACCGGCTGGTCCGGATGCATCTGCCGCTCGTGGAGCACCTCGCGCGCCGTTTCCGCAACCGCGGTGAGCCGCTGGACGACCTCACGCAGGTCGCGACCATCGGTCTGATCAAGTCGGTGGACCGTTTCGACCCGGAGCGCGGCGTCGAGTTCTCGACGTACGCGACTCCGACGGTGGTCGGCGAGATCAAGCGGCACTTCCGCGACAAGGGCTGGGCGGTGCGTGTGCCGCGTCGGCTGCAGGAGTTGCGGCTGGCTCTCACCACGGCGACCGCGGAGCTCTCGCAGCGGCACGGCCGCTCGCCCACGGTCCATGAGCTGGCCGAGAAGTTGGGCATCTCGGAGGAGGAGGTCCTGGAGGGCCTGGAGTCGGCCAACGCGTACTCCACGCTGTCCCTGGACGTCCCCGACACGGACGACGAGTCCCCGGCGGTCGCGGACACCCTGGGCGCGTACGACGAGGCCCTGGAGGGCGTCGAGTACCGCGAGTCCCTCAAGCCTCTCCTTGAGGACCTCCCGCCGCGCGAGAAGCGGATCCTGCTCCTTCGCTTCTTCGCCAACATGACCCAGTCCCAGATCGCCCAGGAGGTGGGCATCTCCCAGATGCACGTCTCCCGCCTGCTGGCCCGCACCCTGGCCCAGCTGCGGGAGAAGCTCCTGGTGGAGGAGTAACAGGCCGCGCCCCTGAGGCAGGGGCGCGGGCACTCAAGCGTTTCGGCAGCGCGGACAGCAGCGCTTCCCCAGAGGCAGGGGTGCGCATCGCTTTTAAGGGGCGCGGGGAACCGCGCGATCAGCCACAGCGGGCCCGCACACTCAGTACGCCTCAGCACACCCCGGCAGTACGCCCTCAGCGCACCCGGGTCACCAGCACACCCCGCGCTACTTCGGCTCCCGTACCCCACCGGGCCCGGTGATCCCCAGGGCCCTGGTCGTCTCCGGATTCACGATGAGCACCAGCGCCGCAACAGCCACCACCGCCAGGGCGATCCCCCCGGGAATGGCGAGACTGTCGGCCTGAAGCAGGTTGTACGCGACGGGCAGCGCCATGATCTGCGTGATGATCGCCGGCCCCCGGCTCCACCCGCGCCGCAGCAACAGCCCGCGCGCGGCCAGCAGCGGAAGCAGCGCGAGCACGATCAGCGTCACGCCTCCCGTGACGGCCTGGCTGCGGTCGTCCGGGTGCCCCGTGAGACCCCTCACAAGCATGTAGCCGCCGCCGACCACAAGAGCGAGCCCCTCCAGTGCGGCGAGCGCCGCCGCGACGGTCAGCCGCGTGGGACGGGGTTCGGCGTCGGAGGTGTCCGGGGTCGATTTCTGCTCAGAACTCACCCCTGAAGAGTAGCCCTCGCCCCGTACCCGCCAACGGCCCCGGGGCACCCCGGGGAACCGGCCGTGTGCTCCCCCTCACACCTGATCCTCACCTCGGTATGGGCCGAGTACCACGCGGTAGGTACGCTGCATCGCATGCGTGCACTTCTCGTGGTCAATCCGGCAGCAACCACCACAAGCGCACGCACGCGTGACGTCTTGATCCACGCGTTGGCGAGCGAGATGAAGCTCGAAGCGGTCACCACCGAGTACCGCGGGCACGCCAGGGACCTCGGCCGGCAGGCCGCGGAGAGCAAGGACATAGAACTGGTCGTGGCCCTCGGCGGCGACGGCACGGTCAACGAGGTCGTGAACGGTCTGCTGCACGGTGGCCCCGACCCCGACCGGCTGCCCGGCCTCGCCGTCGTCCCCGGCGGCTCCACGAATGTCTTCGCGCGCGCCCTCGGCCTGCCGAACGAGCCCGTGGAGGCCACCGGCGCCCTCCTCGACGCGTTGCGCGAGGGGCGGCAGCGCACGGTCGGCCTCGGCCTCGCCGCGGGCACCCCGGGCAGTGAGGACGAAGGCGTCCCAGCCCGCTGGTTCACCTTCAACGCCGGCCTCGGCTTCGACGCCGGCGTGGTCGGCCGCGTCGAACAGCACCGCGAGCGCGGCAAGCGTTCCACGCACTCCCTCTACCTGCGCCAGGCGATGCGCCAGTTCTTCGGGGAGACCCACCGCCGCCACGGCACGATCACACTGGAGCGGCCGGACGCGGACCCGGTGACCGATTTGGTGCTGTCGATAGTCTGCAACACCTCTCCGTGGACGTATCTGGGCAATCGCCCGGTGTACGCGTCACCTAAGGCCTCGTTCGATACCGGGCTCGACGTACTCGGTCTCAGCCGCATGTCGACGACCGCGGTTGCCCGGTATGGCACCCAGTTGCTCACTTCGTCCCCCGAGCGCGGACCCCATGGGAAGCATGCGGTGTCCCTGCACGACCTGACCGACTTCACCTTGCATTCGAAGGTCCCACTCCCCCTCCAGATGGACGGCGACCACCTCGGACTGCGTACGAGCGTGACGTTCACAGGCGTTCGTCGTGCACTGCGTGTGATTGTGTGAGCGGAACGGGCTAAAGTCCTTCCACTCGAACGTTTAGGCCAGGATCCACCCCATGGAAGTACGGCTGTGACCTAGTCGACACCGAGGAATCAAAAAAAACTTTCCGGTAGGGGTTGTATCCGCCGCTGAGGTTTGCGAGTCTCTTTGTGGCGCTCGGGACGGGCCGCAACATCGCCCCCACAGAGCGCCGGAACCCCTCCTCAATTCACAGGACCACACCAGTCCGTCTGGTAGTCGGCCCTTCACTTGTTGAGGGATTCGTGAAAGCGTTCACATTCACAAGCAACGTGCATGTAATACCAAGGAGAGGTAGCAGCCATGGACTGGCGTCACAACGCCGTTTGCCGCGAGGAAGACCCCGAGCTCTTCTTCCCCATCGGCAACACCGGTCCTGCGCTGCTGCAGATCGAGGAAGCCAAGGCCGTCTGCCGTCGCTGCCCCGTCATGGAGCAGTGCCTGCAGTGGGCGCTCGAGTCCGGCCAGGACTCCGGCGTCTGGGGTGGTCTCAGCGAGGACGAGCGCCGCGCCATGAAGCGCCGCGCCGCCCGCAACCGGGCCCGCCAGGCATCCGCCTGACAACCCACCCCACACGGCCCTGAGCTTGGCGGCGCGTACAGCGAGTACGCTTCTCCCGCCCCCGAGCCGCAGCGCGCAGTACCCCCGATGCGCAGATAGCAACGAGCACGATGAGCCCCGGACCGGAAAACGGTCCGGGGCTCATTGCTGTTTGCGGCTGCGTCTTCGTGGGGCTCCCGGCGACCACCGGGCATGCCCGGAAGCTTGTGATGATTACGCAGCGTGTGCGTGGAGTAATGGTGCGGATTGCCTGTGCGTCACTTGTGGGGCACCACCGGAATGTCCAGGACGACCTGGGTCCCGCGCTCGGGGGCACGGACCATGTCGAAGGTGCCGCCCAACTCCCCCTCCACCAGCGTCCGTACGATCTGCAGGCCCAGATTGCCGGAGCGGTGCGGGTCGAAGCCCTCGGGCAGACCGATGCCGTCGTCCTGGACGGTGACCAGGAGGCGGGCCTCCTTGGTGCTGCCGCCGCGGACCGCGGACACCTCGACCGTGCCGCGGTCGCCCTCCCGGAAGCCGTGCTCCAGCGCGTTCTGCAGGATCTCCGTGAGGACCATGGAGAGCGGGGTCGCGACCTCGGCGTCGAGTATGCCGAAGCGTCCGGTGCGCCGGCCGACGACCTTGCCCGGGGAGATCTCGGCGACCATGGCGAGCACCCGGTCGGCGATCTCGTCGAACTCCACGCGCTCGTCCAGGTTCTGGGAGAGCGTCTCGTGCACGATGGCGATCGACCCGACGCGGCGCACGGCCTCTTCGAGCGCCTCACGGCCCCGGTCGGACTCGATACGGCGGGCCTGGAGGCGGAGCAGGGCGGCGACCGTCTGGAGGTTGTTCTTCACCCGGTGGTGGATCTCCCGGATGGTGGCGTCCTTGGTGATCAACTCGCGCTCGCGGCGCCGAAGTTCGGTCACATCACGCAGGAGTACGAGCGAACCCACCCGTGTGCCCTTGGGTTTGAGCGGGATGGCGCGCAGCTGGATCACGCCGTCGTTGCTCTCGATCTCGAACTCGCGGGGCGCCCAGCCGCTGGCGACCTTGGCCAGCGCCTCGTCCACCGGGCCGCGGGACGGGGCGAGTTCGGAAGTGGTCTTTCCGAGGTGGTGGCCGACCAGGTCGGCGGCGAGGCCGAGACGGTGGTACGCCGACAGCGCGTTCGGTGACGCGTACTGGACGATGCCCTCCGCGTCCAGCCTGATCAGGCCGTCGCCCACCCGCGGCGAGGCGTCCATGTCGACCTGCTGGTTGGGGAACGGGAAGGAGCCCGCCGCGATCATCTGTGCGAGGTCGGACGCGCTCTGCAGATAAGTGAGTTCGAGCCGCGAGGGCGTGCGCACGGTGAGGAGATTGGTGTTCCGGGCGATGACGCCCAGGACGCGCCCCTCCCTGCGCACGGGGATCGACTCGACCCGTACCGGAACCTCCTCGCGCCACTCCGGGTCGCCCTCGCGCACGATCCGGCCCTCGTCCAGGGCCGCGTCCAGCATCGGGCGGCGGCCGCGCGGGACGAGGTGGCCGACCATGTCGTCCTGGTACGAGGTGGGGCCGGTGTTGGGCCTCATCTGGGCCACCGAGACGTAACGGGTGCCGTCGCGGGTGGGAACCCACAGGACGAGGTCCGCGAAGGAGAGGTCGGAGAGGAGCTGCCACTCCGAGACCAGCAGGTGCAGCCACTCGAGGTCGGAGTCACCGAGGGCGGTGTGCTGGCGGACGAGGTCGTTCATGGAGGGCACGTGTGCGAGCGTACCCGCCGGGTGCGACATGCTCCGAAATCGGCCACCCGCGCGGGCCCGGAAACACCCGCGGGCCGCGGCGCCTGAGAGGGACCCTCAACCCTCCCGGCACCGCAGCCCGGAGCAACATCGGCCGCGGGCTGTGCGGTCCCGTTCGGCCGAAGGATGAGGATCCGGTGCAGTCAGGGCAGAGAGCGCCGGCTCCTCGGTCCGTCTTCCTGTGCGGGGAAGACGGAGGCTTGGTCATTCGGACGGCTTGATCATCAAGTTGCATTCTCAAGCTTTGTACGATTGTGGACTAGACCACTCTCGACTGTCCATGCGTTGGCGGATGTTTGTTGTTGTCTCTTTATCCAACAACTCACGTCCTACATCCACCACGCAGCCTATCCCCGAGCGGTTCACGAGCGGGGCCAGATTCGCATGGCGAGTTCGGCGAGCGCCTCCAGCTCTTCCTTGGTGGCGCCGTCGCGGGCCTGCTGGGACATGCCCTGGATCATGGCCCCGGTGTGCCGGGCCAGGGCTGCCGCGTCGATGTCCGCAGGCAGCTCACCTGCGGCGACGCCGGACCTGATGCGGCTCTCGATGGCGGCGATGTTCGCGTTGCGCCGATCACGGAGGGACTCCTCCACCTCCGGGGTGGTGCAGTTGGTGGCCGCGTGGACGATCAGGCAGCCGTGCGGACGGCCCGGCTCCGTGTACTCGGCCGCGGCCTCGCGCAGCATCCGCCCGACCGCGGCACGGGCCGTCGGCTCCTCGGCGAGGGCGCGGTCGCCGAACGAGCCGTACCGCTCGCCGTACTCGCGCACGGCCTCGTCGAAGAGCGAGCGCTTGTCGCCGAAGGCCGCGTAGAGGCTGGGGGCGCCGATGCCCATGACCTGGGTGAGGTCCGAGACAGAGGTCGCCTCGTACCCGTGCTCCCAGAAGGCGAGGATCGCCTTCTCCAGCGCGGTCTCCCGGTCGAAGGAGCGGGGACGGCCGCGAGGCTTCGAGGCCGGACCGGCGGCGTCCTTGATGTCGTGGCTGCTCACCATGGAGTGAATTGTATAGCGGGTGCTAGAGAAATGTCCGCGGCGTGTTGTACGGTTTTTCTGTAGCGACCGCTAGAGAAATGAGAAGGGGGCGTTGGCATGGGTGTGCTCACGGGCAGGACGGCACTCGTCACGGGGGCGAGCAGGGGTATCGGACGCGGAATCGCCGAGCGGCTCGGACGAGACGGGGCACGGGTCGGGGTGCACTACGGCAGGAGCGAGGCGGCCGCGAAGGAGACGGTGGCGACGATCGAGGCGGCCGGCGGCTCGGCGTTCGCGATCCGCGCGGAGCTCGGGCTGCCGGGGGACGCGGCGGCTCTGTGGGAGGAGTTCGACCGGCACGCGGACGGGGTGGACATCCTGGTGAACAACGCAGGGATCGGTTCGACGCCACCGATCGAGGAGATCGACGAGGAGACGTACGACCAGGTCTTCGCGGTGAATGTGAAGGCGCCGTTCTTCATCGTCCGACACGGCCTGGGGCGCCTGCGCGACGGCGGCCGGGTCGTCAACATCTCCTCCGGGCTGGCACGGACCGCGGCCTTCCCCCACCTGATCGCCTACGCGATGACGAAGGGCGCCCTGGACGTCTTCTCCCGGGACCTGTCCAAGGTGCTGGGCGCCCGCGGCATCACCGTGAACTCGCTGGCGCCGGGCATCGTCGACACCGACAACACGGCCGAGCTCCTGTACGGCAGTACCGACGGGTGGGCGAAGGCCGCGGCGATATCGGCGCTCGGCCGGGTGGGCGAGACCGCCGACATCGCCGACGCGGTGGCGTTCCTTGCATCGGACCAGGGGCGGTGGGTGACCGGGCACTGGATGGATGCGACGGGGGGTTCGCTGACCTGAGCCGTCGGCCGCCCGCGCGCCCCCTCGCGCCCCGGGCGGCCGGGGGCGGCCGGGGGCGGCCGGGGGCGCCTTCGGACCGGTGGGATGCCTCCGGATCGGTGAGGTGGCTTCGGTTCAGCGGGGCGGCTCGGGATCGGCGGGAGGCTCGGGATCGGCGGGACGGCTCAGGTCGGCCGGAGGCTCGGGGTCAGCGGCACGGCTCAGGATCGGCCGGAGGCTCGGGGTCAGCGGGTTTCTGTGACCTTCGCGAGGGCGCGGGGCGCGTCGGGGTCCTGGCCGCGGGCGATGGTGACCTCGTAGGCGAGGAGCTGGAGCGGGAGGATCTCCAGGATCGGCTGGACCTCTTCGGCCACGCCCTCGGTGGGCAGGACGAAGCCGGCGGAGGCCTGTTCGACCTGGGGACGGGGACCGATGACAACGAGGTCGGCGCCGCGTCCGCGCAGCCGGTCGAGCACGGGCTGGAGTGCCTCGCCTCCCCTGCCGTCGGTGACGACCGCGATGACCGGGGAGATGTTGTCGACCATGGCGAGCGGGCCGTGCAGCAGGTCCGCGCCGGAGTAGGAGAGGGCGGGGATGTAGCTGGTCTCCATGAGCTTGAGGGCGGCTTCCTTGGCGGTGGGATAGCCGTAGCCGCGGGAGGTGATCACCATGCGCTCGGCGAAGCGGTAGCGCGAGGCGAGGGCGCGGATCTCTTCCTGGCGTGCGAGCAACTGCTCGGCGAGGTCGGGGAGCACCTTGGCCTGGGCGCCGTCGCCGCCGCGCAGTCCTTCGACGAAGAGATAGAGGGCGAGGAGGGAGGCGGTGTAGGTCTTGGTCGCGGGGAGTGCCTTCTCCGGCCCGGCCATGATGTCGATGTGGTATTCGGAGACGGCTGCCAGCGGTGAGTCCGGGTTGTTGGTCACCGCGAGCGTGATGGCACCGGCCTCGCGGGCGGCCCGGGTCGAGGCCACCAGGTCCGGGGAGCCGCCGGACTGGCTGACCGTGATCACCAGGACGTCGGTGAGGTCGGGGCGGGCGCCGTAGGCCGTCGTGGTCGACATGGAGGCGAGGCCGCACGGCAGGCCGAGGCGGATCTCCAGGAGGTACTTGGCGTAGAGGGCGGCGTTGTCGGAGGTCCCCCGGGCGGTGAGCAGCACGAAGCGGGGCTTGCGGGCGGCGACCTGCTGGGCCACGTCCTGGATGCGCGGGGCGCCGTCCTCCAGGATCCGTCGCAGGACGGCGGGCTGCTCGGCCATCTCGCGGGCCATGATCCGGCCCGGGCGGTCGGACTCGGCGGATGCCGGCTGCGCGTCGGGCTGGGGGTCCGGCGGGGTGGCGGTCATGGCGTTTCCTCCTGGGGCTGTTGCGTGGCGGGCGGAGCTGCGTCCGCGGGAGGGGTGGCAGGGCTCGGTTTGGCGTGCGCAGGTTCCATTCCACTCCCCCGGGGCGAGCGGCGCCCGCTCGGGGTGGGGTGCCGGTCGAGTGCCGCGGGTCGGGGTGCCCTGACGCGGAGTGCCCTGACGCGGAGTGCCCTGAGTGAAGGCAGCTGAGGGACGGCTGAAGGGCGACCGTGGAGAGCCGTTCTGCTAGATTGGTCTATACCACATGTTCGGTTGTGTCCCCTTCACCTTTCAGAACGGCAGGCCCAGCGTGGAAGTTGTCATCGTTTCGGACGCCAAGGCGGGTGGCGAGCTCATTGCCGAGGCCATGGCCGAGCTGCTCCGGCACAAGCCCGACGCGCTGCTCGGGGTGGCCACCGGCTCGACGCCGCTGCCCATCTACCAGGCACTGGCGGCGAAGGTGGACTCCGGGGCCGTGGACGCCTCGCGGGCGCGGGTCGCGCAGCTCGACGAGTACGTGGGACTGCCGGCCGAGCATCCCGAGTCGTACCGGTCGGTGCTGCGGCGCGAGGTGCTGAAGCCGCTGGGGCTGGACGTCGACGCGTTCATAGGACCTGACGGGACCGCCGAGGACGTCCGGGCCGCGTGCGAGGCGTACGACAAGGCGCTCGCCGAGGCGGGCGGGGTCGATCTCCAGCTCCTCGGGATCGGGACCGACGGGCACATCGGGTTCAACGAGCCGTGCTCGTCGCTCGCCTCGCGTACACGGATCAAGACCCTGACCGAGCAGACGCGCGTGGACAACGCCCGGTTCTTCGAGGGCGACATCGAGCAGGTCCCGCATCACGTGATCACCCAGGGGATCGGGACGATTCTGGAGGCACGGCATCTGGTGCTGCTCGCCACGGGCGAGGGCAAGGCCGATGCCGTTGCGGCGACCGTCGAGGGGCCCGTCGCCGCGGTGTGCCCGGCGTCGGCGCTCCAGTTGCATCCGCATGCCACGGTCGTCGTGGACGAGGCGGCCGCGTCCAAGCTGAAGCTCGCGGACTACTTCCGGCACACGTACGCCAACAAGCCGGACTGGCAGGGCATTTAGGCGATTCGCTACACGATACGAATGCGTATGAATACGCATGAACAGGAAGGTGCCGGGTCCTCTCGTGGTGGACCCGGCATCTTCATTCGCGGGGTGGCCCGGGCCTTCGTTCCGTTGGCTCGGGTCCCAGCGGCTCACGCCCCCGCGATGGCCTCCGCCGCCGCGAGGCCGCAGACGCGGGCCGCGCCGTGGGTGGCGATGTGGAGGGCGCCCCGGGGCGGTGACTGCGGCACGCCCATCTCGACCACGACCGTGTCGGGGCGGGCGGCGAGCAGGATGTCGAGGGCCTCGGCCATCCAGGTGTGGCGGTGGGCGTCGCGGACCACCGCGACCACGCGGCGGGAGCCTGCTGCCGCGAGGGCGTCAGCCCCGGCCCCCTCCCCCGTGAAGCTCCCGGTCTCCGTGCCCGGCAGCATGCGCCGCAGTTCGGCGGCGACGCCCCAGGGGGTCTCGTCACCGACGGCGATGTTGGCGACGGGGGTGAAGGCGGCGACGTACGGAGCCTCGGTGACCGGTGCGAAGTGCGCTCCGCGCGTGACCTTCAGCGCGCGCCGGGCCGCCACCAGCCCGACGTCGGTGCTCGCATCGGACGCCGCATCGGACGCCGTATCGGACCCCGCTGCGGGCCTCGCTGCGGAGGACGAGCCCGGCCCTGAAGTGCCGCCCGGCGCGCCGCCGTTCACCGAAGCCGAGGGAGGCGTCGTCTGGGTCGAAGCCGTCCAGGCCGCCAGTGCCCTGACGCGGGCCGCCGCGTCCGCCAGGCGTTCCTCGGGGAGTTCGCCCGAGCGGACCGCCGCGACCAGGGCGTCCCGCAGCCGCAGGACCGTCGGCTCGTCGGAGAGTCCGCCGCCCACGCAGATGGCGTCGGCGCCGGCGGCGATCGCGAGGACACTGCCCCGTTCCATGCCGTAGGTCGCCGAGATGGCCTGCATCTCCATGCCGTCGGTGACGATCAGGCCGTCGTAGCCCAGTTCCTCGCGGAGCAGGCCGGTGAGGATGCGGCGCGAGAGGGTCGCGGGGTGGACGGGGTCCAGGGCCGGGACCAGGATGTGCGCGCTCATCACGGCACGCGTGCCCGCCTCGATGGCCGCGCGGAACGGCACCAGTTCGCGGGACTCCAGGACCGCGAGCTCCGCGTCGATGCGCGGCATCGCGTGGTGCGAGTCGATCGCCGTGTCGCCGTGGCCCGGGAAGTGCTTGGTGCAGGCGGCGACCCCGGCGGACTGCAGCCCGGAGACGTACGCGGCCGTGTGCCGGGCCACCAGTGAGGTGTCGGCGCCGAAGGACCGTACGCCGATGACGGGGTTGTCGACGTTGGAGTTGATGTCGGCGGACGGCGCCCAGTTGAGGTTCACGCCGCAGGCGGCCAGCCGGCGGCCCAGCTCGTGGGCGACGGCCTCGGTCAGCTCGGTGTCGTCGACCGCGCCCAGCGCGTGGTTGCCGGGGAAGGAGGACCCCGTACGCACCTCCAGGCGGGTGACGTCACCGCCCTCCTCGTCGATGGCGACCAGCACGTCGTCGCGTTCCGCGCGCAACTGGGCCGTCAGGGCGGCCACTTGGGCGGGGGTTGCGATGTTGCGGCCGAACAGGCCGACGGAGGCGAGGCCTTCGCCCAGCCGCCGCAGCAGCCAGGAAGGCGCCGAGGTGCCGGTGAAACCGGGCTGCAGGACGGCGAGGGCGTCACGGGTCAGCGTGCCCGTGCCGGAGGCGATGGTGGTCATCGGGGGGCGTTATCCCTTCACCGCGCCGGAGGTGAGTCCGCTGACGGCCTTGCGCTGGAGGTAGACGAAGAGGACCAGGATCGGGATGGCGAAGAGCGAGGACGCGGCCATGGTGGCCCCCCAGTCGTCGCCGAACACCGTCTGGAAGCTGGAGAGCCACAGCGGGAGCGTCTGCTTCTCGACGTCCTTGTTGAGGATCAGGACCAGCGGGAACTCGTTCCACGCCGTGATGAAGCCGAAGAGCGAGGTCGCCATAAGACCCGGGGCGAGCAGCGGGAAGATCACCTTCACGAAGGCCTGCCTGCGGGTGCAGCCGTCCACCATGGCCGACTCCTCCAACTCCTTCGGCACGGCGGCGACGTAGCCGCGCAGCGTCAGGATCGTGAAGGGCAGCACCATGATCATGTAGAAGACGGTGAGCGGGACGAGGCTGTTCAGCAGGTCGGCGTCACGCACGATGATGTAGATCGCGATGACCATGACCTCCCAGGGCGCCATCTGCGCGATCATGAAGGTCAGGATGAATCCGCGACGGCCCTTGAACCGCATCCGGGCCAGCGCGAAGGACGAGAGCAGCGCGATGACGAGGGAGAAGACCACCGCGAGGACCGTCACGGTCAGGGAGTTGCCGACCAGTGTCCAGAAGTGGTCCGCGTCGAGGGCCTGCCGGAAGTGGTCGAAGGTGATGTTGGTCGGCACGAAGACCGGGTCGTCCGAGATGATGTCGCCGGTCGGCTTCAGCGAGGTCGCGAACATCCAGTAGACGGGGAACGCGAAGACCACGAAGAGCACGAGGGCCGTCGCGTTGGGCCACAGCCGGGCCATCAGCGAGCGCTTCACAGCTCGTCCTCCTCTTGCTTGAGAACGGTACGCAGGTAGTAGGCCGTCAGGCCGAGCAGGATGAGGATCGTCAGGAACGAGATCGCCGCTCCCATCCCGTAGTGCTGGTTGCCGGGGCCCTCGACGAACGCGTAGATCGGCAAGGTCTCGGTGAGCCGGTCTGGACCGCCCCTGTTGATGGCGAAGATCTGCGGGAACGCCTTGAAGACCCAGATGACCTCCAGGAAGGTCGTCGCCCACAGGAACGGCCGCATGAAGGGAAAGGTCACCGAGGTGAAGCTCTTCCACGTGCCGGCGCCGTCGATCGAGGCGGCCTCGTACAGCTCTTTCGGGATGGTGGTGGTCGCGGCGTACAGGTTGATCGCCACGAACGGGATCGACTGCCAGACGATCAGCAGGGTGATCACGGAGAACGTGGAGAGCTGGGTGCCGAACCAGTTGTAGTCGGCCATCGACGACCAGCCCGCCTTGGCGAGCAGCCAGTTGACGACGCCGAAGCGCTGGGCGAACAACCACTGGTAGACCGTGGTCGCGGCGACCACCGGCATCGCCCAGGCCAACACCAGGCCGAGCAGCAGAAGCAGCCGCATGCGCTTGCCAAGCCGGGCGAGGAGCAGGCCGACGAGCGTGCCGAGCAGCATGATGAGGACGACGTTAACGGTGGTGAAGACGACCGTCCGCTGGACGACCTTCCAGAAGTCCGAACCGCTCAGGACGTCCGTGTAGTTGTCGAACCCCCGCCACTCGGTGAGGTGCAGGATCAGCTGGCGCGGGTTGAGGTTCTGGAACGACAGCACGCCGTTCTTCACCAGCGGCCAGCCGAGCAGGATCACCGTGGCGAGCAGGGCGGGCAGCAGGAGCAGATACGGGGCGGACGCGCCGCCGCGCCTTCTCGCCGGGCCCGTGTCGCCGGGCGGGGTTACGTCGGTTTTACGGACACCGGGCGCCGCGGCCGTGCCTGTGTCCGTGCGTTCGGTCTGCACTGACATGCTCGCCATCTCTTCCAGGTTCGGGAGTCGCAGATCGTTCGATACGCCGGCGCGCCGGGGACGGAAGGGGCCGCCCCCGGCACGCAGGTGATCAGCTGCTCTGTGCGAGCCGCTTGTTGATCTCGGCCTCGACCTGCTTGGCGGCCTCGGCGGGCGACTTGCCCTTCAGAACCGCGGTCATGTAGCTCTTGATCGGGTTCGGGTCGTTCTCCACGGCGGCCCACTCGGGGATCAGCGGCGTGGTGCCACCGCCGGCCGCGGCCGGGGCGGCGGCCACGGCGGCGGGGTTGGCCGACAGGTTGGTCTGCAGCGACTCCTTGTTCGGGATGACGCCGTTCTCCTTGGCGAGCGCGCCCTCGAACTTGTCGGACAGCGCGAGCTTCAGGAACTCCTTGGCGAGCTCCTGCTTCTTGCTGCCCGCGGCGACCGCGAAGTTGGAGCCGCCGAGGAAGACGCCCTCGGGCTTGTCGGCCGTCTCACCGGGGATGGTGAAGTAGCCGATGTCCTTCTCGATCTTCTTGTTGGCGGCGATGGCCGTGCCGGCCTCCCAGCCCATGCCGATGAAGGCACCGACGTTGCCCTTGGCGAAGACCTCGGCCTGCTGCGGGGTCGCCTCGTCCTTGTCCTTGGGGGCCTTGGAGAAGGCCTGGTACTCCTTGTAGATCTCCATCGCCTTGCCGACCTTCGGGTCCGCGAGGTTGGAGACGTACTTGTCGCCGTCCTTCTTCACCAGGTCGGCGCCCTGGCCGATGGTCAGACCGTCGAAGAAGTACCAGTTCTGGCCGGGCAGGTAGAGCGGCTCGGCGTCGGTCTTCTTGTCGATGGTCTCCAGGGCGTCGAAGAACTCGGCCCGGGTCTTGGGGGTGTCCTTGATGCCCGCGTCGGCCCAGACCTTCTTGTTGTAGACGACGACACGGTTGGCGAAGTACCACGGGGCCGCGTACTGCTTGCCGTCGAAGACCGAGGACGCGTTGAGGGCCTCGGTCCAGTCGGCGCCTATCTCCGACTTGAGGTCCGACAGGTCGGCGAGACCGCCGGTGGCCGCGTACGCCGGGGTCTGGGTGTTGCCGACCTCCAGGACGTCCGGCGGGTTGTCCTCGGAGAGCGAGGTGGTGATCTTCTGCTGGATGCCGTTCCACTGCTGGGTCTCGAACTTCAGCTTGGCCTTCGTCTTCTTCTCGAAGGCGGCCGTGAGGTCCTTGGTCCAGCCGGGCGGCGTGGAGCCGTCCATGGCCCAGACGGTCAGGGTCTGCCCCTTGAAACCGTCGGCCCCCGTCTTGTCGCCACTGTCACCGTCGTCGCCGCCACAGGCCGCTACAGACATCAACATGCCCGCGACACCGACAGCCGCAATGAGCTTGCGCTTCACGTCACCCTCCTCAGGGATTCCAGCAACCCCCCTGCCCACCGCGTGACTTACGACGAGTACTGCCCGTGGGGCTGGGACCTGGTCCTCAATGGTTTAGACCAGTAGGGGGGAGCTTGGCCTAGACCTAGAGGGGTGTCAAGGGCCGAAAAGCCGCTCCCGGCCGTCCGTTACGCGACCTACATATGCAGGGACCTTTCACTACACGGGGAACAGAACGGGCATGCCTCGACGGGCACCTCGGCAGCCTCCGCGGAGCGCCCGTAGCAACCGCTCTCCGACCCTGTGGACTAGACCAAAAGAGACCCCGACGGTATATAGAGGGGATCACGCAGCGTGCGGGGGGACACTCGCACGGCAAGCCGTGCCACGATGTGAGCCGCGGCCGACGCGCACGTCGGCCCATCGGCACCTGGAGCCGGGAAGGCAGAGTATGAGCACCGACGTCAGCAGTGCGGAGAACGAGGGTGGGGCCCCCATCCGTACCGCGCGCGTGCCCAAGTACTACCGCCTCAAGAAGCATCTGCTCGACATGACGGAGACGCTGCCGCCCGGCACACCCGTACCGCCCGAGCGCACCCTCGCCGCCGAGTTCGACACCTCGCGCACGACCGTGCGCCAGGCCCTTCAGGAGCTGGTCGTCGAGGGCCGGCTGGAGCGGATCCAGGGCAAGGGCACGTTCGTCGCCAAGCCGAAGGTCTCGCAGGCGCTGCAACTCACCTCGTACACCGAGGACATGAGGGCCCAGGGCCTCGAACCCACCTCGCAGCTCCTGGACATCGGCTACATCACGGCGGACGACACGCTCGCCGGGCTGCTCGACATCACCGCCGGCGGGAGGGTGCTGCGCATCGAGCGGCTGCGGCTCGCGAGCGGGGAGCCGATGGCGATCGAGACGACGCACCTGTCCGCGAAGCGGTTTCCCGCGTTGCGGCGGTCACTCGTCAAGTACACCTCGCTGTACACGGCGTTGGCCGAGGTGTACGACGTTCATCTCGCCGAGGCCGAGGAGACGATCGAGACGTCGCTGGCCACTCCGCGGGAGGCCGGGCTGCTCGGTACGGATGTGGGGCTGCCGATGCTGATGCTGTCCCGGCACTCGCTCGACAGGGGTGGGTTGCCGGTGGAGTGGGTGCGGTCGGTGTACCGGGGGGACCGGTACAAGTTCGTTGCTCGGCTCAAGAGGCCTGTGGAGTAGAGGTGGGTGGGCGGCTGCGGGTGTGTCGTGGCCGAGTGCGCAGTTCCCCGCGCCCCTAAAAGACGAAAGACAAAGGCCGGACGTAACCCCCTGCTTTTAGGGGCGCGGGGAACCGCGCACTCCGGCCCCACCCACCCGCACAATGCACACCGGCCCAGGAACCCGCCAGGACAAGTGAGTTGCGCCTGCGCACACAGACTGGTGCGCATGGTGTAGCGCTGATCCCCTTCCTGTTCTACCGTCCTCCCGTCACCCATGGACGGGAGGACGACCCGTGCGCACCGACAGCCCACAGACGGCATCGCCCCAAGGCCCTCGCAAGGCAAGTCCGCAAACCATCGTCATCTGGACCGTCGTCGCGCTGGTGTGCGCGGCCGGTTGGTCCGTCCTCGCGCTGTCCCGGGGCGAGGAGGTGTCGGCCGTCTGGATGGTGGCCGCCGCCCTCGGCTCGTACGCCATCGCCTATCGCTTCTACTCGAAGTTCATCGCCTACAAGGTCCTCAAGGTCGACAAGACCCGGGCCACGCCCGCCGAGCGGCTCGACAACGGCATCGACTTCCACCCCACCGACCGGCGCGTCCTGCTCGGCCACCACTTCGCGGCGATCGCGGGGGCCGGCCCGCTGGTCGGACCCGTACTGGCCGCGCAGATGGGATATCTGCCCGGCACCATCTGGATCATCGTCGGCGTGATCTTCGCGGGGGCGGTCCAGGACATGGTCGTCCTGTTCTTCTCCACCCGCCGGGACGGCAGGTCCCTCGGGCAGATGGCACGCGAGGAGATCGGCCCGTTCGGCGGCGCGGCGGCCCTGCTCGCCGCCTTCGCCATCATGATCATCCTGCTCGGGGTGCTCGCGCTGGTCATCGTGAACGCGCTCGCTCAGTCGCCGTGGGGCACCTTCTCCATCGCGATGACGATCCCCATCGCCCTGCTGATGGGCTTCTACCTACGGGTCCTGCGGCCCGGCCGGGTCAGCGAGGTCTCGCTGATCGGTGTCGCCCTGCTGCTGCTCGCGCTGGTCGCGGGCCGCTGGGTCGCCGAGTCCTCGTGGGCCGACACGTTCACGCTCGCGCCCTCGACACTGGTGATCTGGCTGGTGGCGTACGGCTTCGTCGCGTCGATCCTGCCGGTGTGGATGCTGCTCGCGCCCCGCGACTACCTCTCCACCTTCATGAAGATCGGCACCATCGCGCTGCTGGCGATCGGCGTCATCGTCTCGATGCCGACGCTGAAGATGGACCCGGTCACGGACTTCGCCACGCGCGGGGACGGGCCGGTCTTCGCCGGTTCGCTCTTCCCGTTCGTCTTCATCACCATCGCGTGCGGGGCCCTGTCCGGCTTCCACTCCCTCATCGCCTCCGGTACGACGCCGAAGATGATCCAGAAGGAGACGCAGGTCCGGATGATCGGGTACGGCTCCATGCTCATGGAGTCGTCCGTCGCCGTGATGGCGCTGATCGCGGCGTCCGTCATCGACCCGGGCCTGTACTTCGCGATGAACGCGCCGGCCGGCGTCATCGGGGACACGGTCCAGAACGCCTCACAGGTGGTGGGGAGTTGGGGCTATCAGATATCCCCCGAGGACCTGGCCGCCGCGGCGAAGAACGTCGAGGAGGCGTCCCTGCTGTCGCGGACCGGTGGTGCGCCCACCCTCGCGGTCGGCGTCTCGGAGATCTTCTCCGAAGTCACCGGGGGCGGTCTGCGCGCGTTCTGGTACCACTTCGCGATCATGTTCGAGGCGCTGTTCATCCTGACCGCGCTCGACGCGGGCACCCGCGTGGGCCGCTTCATGCTCCAGGACACGCTCGGCAATCTCTACAAACCCTTCAAGAATGTGAGCTGGAAGCCCGGACTGGTCATCACCAGCGGCATCGTCTGCGGCCTCTGGGGCTACTTCCTGTGGGTCGGCGTCCATGAACCGCTCGGCGGGATCAACCAGCTGTTCCCGATCTTCGGCATCTCCAACCAGCTCCTTGCGGCGGTCGCGCTGGCCGTCTGCACGACCCTGCTGGTGAAGTCCGGACGCCTCAAGTGGGCCTGGATCACGGGGATTCCGCTCGCCTGGGACGCCACGGTGACGCTCACCGCGAGCTGGCAGAAGGTGTTCTCCAGCGACCCGCGCGTCGGCTTCTTCAAGCAGCGCTCGGTCTACCAGGACGGCATCGACCGGGGCGAGCTCATCGCGCCCGCCAAGAGCATGGACGACATGCACACGATCGTCACAAACTCCACAGTCGACGGCGTCCTGGCGGCGGTCCTCGCCCTGCTCATCGTGATCGTCATCGCGGACGCGACGAGGGTGTGCATCCGGCACATACGCCGTCCCGCGCTCTCCACGCTCAGCGAGTCGCCCTACGTCGAGTCGAAGATCGTGGCCCCGGCCGGGCTGATCCCGACCAAGGAGGAGAAGGAGGAGGAACGCGATGCGGTCGGCGCTGCACCGGGCGGCTAGCCGGGCGGTCAGGGGCGTGCGCTGGTACGTACGGGAGCTCACCGACGAATCGGCGTACGACCGGTATGTCGCGCATGTGCGCAAGGGTCACCCCGACGCGGCCGTGCCGTCGCGGCGGGAGTTCGAGCGGATGCGCACGGACCGTCAGGAGGAGGACCCCCGGCAGGGTTTCCGCTGCTGCTGAGCGCGATGTCCGCTCGCTGTCGGGCTCCGCGCTCGGCAGCGAGCGACCGTGAGCAGCAGTTGGCGGCACTGAGCGGAACGCCGTATCCGTTATGCGGACAGGGGTTCCATAAAGCGGAACCGTCCCTTAGATTTCCTGCGCGTTGCACAGGTGATCAGTGAGGGGACGGAGCCGCAGTATGTCTGAAGCGCCGGATGCGCCAAGAGCGCCCGAAGGGAAACCGCCGGTGGAGACCCCGCCGGTCGTGCCCCCGCCTGTCGTCACACCGGTCCGTGTGGTGATCGCCGTCTGTCTGGTCGCGCCGTTCGTGGCGATGCTCTGGGTGGGCTCGTACGCGAAGGTCGACCCGACCTTCATCGGCATCCCGTTCTTCTACTGGTACCAGATGCTGTGGGTGTTCATCTCGACCGCGCTCACGATGATCGCGTACAAGCTGTGGAACCGTGACCAGCGCGCCCGCAAGTCCCAGAAGGAGGGCGCGTCCGCATGAACGACGGCGTGAACGGCGTGGCACTCGCCGTCTTCATCCTCTTCTTCCTGGCCGTCACGGTCATGGGCTTCCTGGCCGCGCGCTGGCGCAGGGCCGAGACCGACAGTCTCGACGAATGGGGCCTGGGCGGACGGTCGTTCGGCACCTGGGTCACCTGGTTCCTGCTCGGCGGCGACCTCTACACGGCGTATACGTTCGTGGCGGTCCCGGCGGCGATCTACGCGGCGGGCGCGGCCGGCTTCTTCGCCGTGCCGTACACGATCCTCGTCTACCCGCTGATCTTCACGTTCCTGCCCCGCCTGTGGTCGGTCTCGCACAAGCACGGGTACGTGACGACGTCGGACTTCGTACGCGGACGCTTCGGCTCGAAGGGCCTGTCGCTGGCCGTCGCGGTGACGGGCATCCTCGCGACGATGCCGTACATCGCGCTCCAACTGGTCGGCATCCAGGCCGTCCTGGACGTGATGGGCGTCGGCGGCGGCGAGGACACCAACTGGTTCGTCAAGGACCTACCGCTGCTCATCGCCTTCGGTGTGCTGGCGGCCTACACGTACTCGTCCGGTCTGCGCGCACCCGCCCTGATCGCGTTCGTGAAGGACACGCTGATCTACATCGTCATCGCGGTGGCGATCATCTACATCCCGATCAAGCTGGGCGGCTTCGACGAGATCTTCGCCAAGGCGGGCGAGGCGTACAGCCAGACCAACCCGGCGACGGGCGCGCCACGCGGTGCGCTGGCGCCGGGCGAGGCGGGCCAATGGACCTACGCCACGCTGGCGTTGGGCTCCGCCCTGGCCCTCTTCATGTACCCGCACTCGATCACGGCCACGCTGTCGTCGCGCAGCCGTGAGGTGATCCGGCGCAACACCACGATCCTGCCGCTGTACTCGCTGATGCTGGGCCTGCTCGCGCTGCTCGGGTTCATGGCGATCGCGGCCGGGGTCAAGGTCAGCAACGGGCAGTTGGCGATCCCGCAGCTCTTCGAGGACATGTTCCCGGCATGGTTCGCGGGGGTTGCCTTCGCGGCGATCGGTATCGGTGCGCTCGTGCCCGCGGCGATCATGTCCATCGCGGCGGCGAACCTCTTCACCCGCAACATCTACAAGGACTTCATCCGGCCCGACGCGACGCCCGCCCAGGAGACCAAGGTCTCCAAGCTGGTCTCGCTGCTCGTGAAGGTGGGTGCGCTGGTCTTCGTCCTGACCATGGACAAGACCGTGGCCATCAACTTCCAGCTGCTGGGCGGGATCTGGATCCTGCAGACCTTCCCGGCGCTGGTCGGCGGGCTGTTCACCCGGTGGTTCCACCGGTGGGCGCTGCTCGCGGGGTGGGCGGTCGGCATGCTGTACGGCACGGTGGCTGCTTATGGGGTGGCTTCGCCCACGCAGAAGCACTTCGGTGGTTCCTCGAAGGAGATTCCCGGGATCGGGGAGATCGGGTACATCGGTCTGACGGCGTTCGTCCTGAACGTGGTCGTGACGGTCGTCCTGACCTTCGCCCTCAAGGCCCTCAAGGCGCCCGAGGGCATCGACGAGACGTCCCCCGAGGACTACACAGCGGACGCGGGCGACAAGGGTGTGCAGGTCGAGCTGCCGCCGGCGACGGCGGGGGCGGGGGCGGGGCACTAGCCTTTTTTCGCCCCCGCCGCCCCTACCCATTCCCGTCCCTTCCTCGGGGGCTCCGCCCCGAACCCCCGCTCCTCAAACGCCGGAGGGGCTGACTATTAGCCCGTCCGGCGTTTGAGGACGAGGCCGTTCAGGCCGAAAGGGGGGGTCTGGGGGCGCAGCCCCCAGGGACGGGACGGGTAGGGGCGGCGGGGGCGACAACTGCCCCTGGCGGCACGGCAGTCCGCGGTTACGCTGGGCGTCATGAGCGTTGGTTCGCCGATCGTCCTCGACAGTGATCCCGGCATAGACGACGCCGTGGCTCTCCAGTACCTCCTGGGCACAGGCAGGTGGGACCTCAGGGCCTACACCTCCGTGGGCGGCAACCTCCCCGCCGAGCAGACCTACCGCAACGCCCGCGCCCTCGCGAGAGCCCTCCGTATCGACACCGACATCCCGGTCCACCGCGGAGCGGCCCGCCCCCTCACCCGCCTCCCGTACACGGCCGCCGGCCACTTCCACGGCCCCGAGGGCCTCGGCCACGAGACACTCCCCGACTCGACCGCCGCACACCTGACGGAGTCCTCCGCACAGGCACTGCTGCGGCTCTCCCGGGAGCACGAGGGCGAGCTGACGGTGTGCGCCACCGGCCCGCTCACCAACGTGGCCATCGCGCTCCTGGAGGACCCGGCCTTCGCCCACCGAGTGAAGAAGTTCGTGTTCATGGGCGGCAACGCGCAGGTGCCCGGAAACATCACCCCGGTCGCCGAGTTCAACATGTGGGCGGACCCGGACGCCGCCGAGGTGGTGCTCTCCTCGGGCATCCCGTTCACCATGGTCGACCTGGACGCCTCGCACCGCTGGCTCTTCGGCCCCGCCGACCTCGCCGCGCTGGAGGCTGCGGGGGCGGGCACGGCGCTCGCGGCCCGGCTGCTGCGGTTCTACATCGACTCCTACCGCCGCCACGGCGGAGGCGACTCCTGCCCGCTGCACGACCCGCTCGCCGTGGGCGTGTGCGCGGACGAATCCTTCGTGACGCTCGCGGAGGGAGCCGTCGTCGTCGAGTGCGCCAGCGAACTCACCCGCGGCCAGACCGTGTTCGTCCCCGCGGCCGCCCAACGGAACTACTACACGGAGTCGCCCGCCCTGACCGCCCGCACCCGCCACACGGGCCGCGTGGCCCTCGGCCCGGGCCCACGCGACTTCACGAAGGACTTCGTCACGGCCCTGCCGCAGTGGCCGGCCGTGGGCTGAGCCCGCCCCCTCGGACGCCCCTGGCACCGGCGCGACGGCCCCGGCACCGGCACCGGTGCGCGAGAAACTCGGCGGCCCCTTGCCGTACCCCTCCGGCACACTGCCAAGCATGGACATCGTGATCAGACGGGCGAAGCCCGAGGAGTACGAGGCTGTGGGCGAGATCACCGCGCAGGCCTATCTCGGGGACGGGCTGCTCGACTTCGGGGAGAGCGACGAGTATCTGGGCGAGCTGCGGGACGTGGCGAAGCGGGCCGCCGCAGCGGACGTACTGGTGGCCGTGGTGGGGACAGGCGCGGGCGAGCGGGTCGTCGGCTGCGTGACCTTCGTCCCGTCCGGCGGTCCGATGGCCGACATCGCACGCGAGGGCGAGGCCGAGATACGGATGCTGGCGGTCGCGAAGGAGGCCCGCGGGCACGGCGCCGGAGAGGCTCTCGTGCGCGCCTGCGTCGACCGCGCCCGGGCCACGGACGGCTGCGTACGCCTCGTGCTGTCCACCCAGCGCACCATGCACAGCGCCCATCGCATCTACGGACGCCTCGGCTTCACCCGCGCCCCGGACCGCGACTGGAACCCGATCCCGGACCTCGACGACATCATGCTGCTCACCTACGAGTTGACGCTCTGACACATACCGATACACCCTCCGAAGCCGATACGACACACAACATGTGGGGGTGCTTCCCGAGCCCGGCACAAGATGTATGCTCATGCTCGTTGTCGCCGCAGGGGAATCCGGTGCAAATCCGGAACTGTCCCGCAACGGTGTACTTGTGCATGTCTGTCCCCAGGGGAGAGCCGTGCGCCTGGTCAGTCCGAGGACCTGCCGACAGCGTGCCCAGGCCACCCGGCCCGGGTGCCATGACGTCCGGGCCTCGCGGAGTGGGCCGGTGGACGCGGCGTACCGCTGCGCAGAGCGTGTACCCCCGTGTGCCCCGAACCCCTCTCCCCGCAGGCCCCGTGCCGAGCGAGGGAGAGCCCCACGTGACCATCGCGCCAGCCGATCCGGTCTCAGCGAAAGCGCCCCAGTACCAGCAGGACAGGGCCGAGGCCGACGGACCGGGAACCGTGTTGCTGCGGACCCTGACCGACCTCACCGCCGACCTTCCCGACGCCGATCCCGGCAGGGTCGCCGCCGCCGCGCTGCGCGGCCGGTCCTCCGTGGGGGCCGACGGGATCACCGCGGAGCTGCGCGAGCTGGCCACGGAGGCGGCCGCGGGCCTCATCTCCGAGGACCCCGTGTACTCGAAGCTGGCCGCCCGTCTGCTGACGATCGGCATCGCCGAGGAGGCCGCCTCGCAGGGGGTCAGGTCCTTCTCCGAGTCCGTCGCGGTCGGCCACCGCGAGGGCCTGATCGCCGACCGCACCGCCGAGTTCGTACGGACCCACGCGGCCCGTCTGGACGCGCTGATCGACCTCGAAGGGGACGACCGCTTCGGCTACTTCGGCCTGCGCACGCTGCACAGCCGGTATCTGCTGCGGCACCCGATCACGCGGTCCGTCATCGAGACGCCCCAGCACTTCATGCTGCGCGTGGCGAGCGGTCTCGCCGAGGACACCGTGCTCGATTCAAAAGCGGGGACCCGCGCCCTCGACGAAGTGGCCGCGCTGTACCGGCTGATGAGCCGCCTCGACTACCTGCCGTCCTCCCCCACGCTCTTCAACTCCGGTACGCGGCACCCCCAGATGTCGTCCTGCTACCTCCTCGACTCCCCGCTGGACGAGCTGGACTCCATCTACGACCGGTACCACCAGGTGGCCCGCCTCTCGAAGCACGCGGGCGGCATCGGCATCGCGTACTCCCGTGTCCGCTCGCGCGGTTCCCTGATCCGCGGGACGAACGGGCACTCCAACGGCATCGTCCCGTTCCTGAAGACGCTCGACGCCTCGGTCGCCGCCGTGAACCAGGGCGGCCGGCGCAAGGGCGCGGCCGCGGTCTACCTGGAGACCTGGCACTCCGACATCGAGGAGTTCCTGGAGCTGCGCGACAACACCGGTGAGGACGCCCGCCGTACGCACAACCTGAACCTCGCGCACTGGATCCCGGACGAGTTCATGCGCCGGGTGAACGAGGACCGCGTGTGGTCGCTGTTCTCGCCGTCGGACGTGCCCGAGCTGGTCGACCTGTGGGGCGAGGAGTTCGACGCCGCCTACCGCAAGGCGGAGGACCAGGGGCTCGCCAAGAAGACCATCCCGGCCCGCGATCTGTACGGCCGCATGATGCGCACCCTCGCGCAGACCGGCAACGGCTGGATGACCTTCAAGGACGCCGCCAACCGCACGGCCAACCAGACCGCGCTGCCCGGCCACACGGTCCACTCCTCCAACCTCTGCACGGAGATCCTGGAGGTCACGGACGACGGCGAGACGGCGGTCTGCAACCTCGGTTCGGTCAACCTCGGCGCGTTCGTGATCACGGCCCCCGGGGCCACCGAGGTCATCGACTGGGAGCGGCTGGACTCGACCGTCCGTACCGCCGTCACCTTCCTCGACCGGGTCGTCGACATCAACTTCTACCCGACCGAGCAGGCGGGCCGCTCCAACGCCAGGTGGCGGCCGGTGGGCCTGGGCGCGATGGGTCTGCAGGACGTCTTCTTCAAGCTGCGGATGCCCTTCGACTCCGCCGAGGCCAAGGCGCTCTCCACCCGGATCGCCGAACGCGTCATGCTCGCCGCGTACGAGGCGTCCGTCGACCTCGCCGAGCGCAACGGCCCGCTGCCCGCCTGGGAGAAGACCCGTACGGCACAGGGGGTGCTGCACCCCGACCACTACGACGTGGAGCTCAACTGGCCGGAGCGCTGGGCCGCGCTGCGGGAGCGGATCACCTCGGTCGGCATGCGCAACTCGCTGCTGCTCGCGATCGCGCCCACCGCGACGATCGCGTCCATCGCGGGCGTCTACGAGTGCATCGAGCCTCAGGTCTCCAACCTCTTCAAGCGCGAGACCCTCTCCGGCGAGTTCCTCCAGGTCAACTCCTACCTGGTGGCGGAGCTGAAGAAGCTCGGCGTGTGGGACACCCAGACCCGGGAGGCGCTGCGCGAGTCGAACGGCTCGGTGCAGGGCTTCACATGGGTGCCGCAGGACGTGCGCGATCTGTACCGCACGGCGTGGGAGATCCCGCAGCGCGACCTGATCGACATGGCGGCGGCCCGGACCCCGTTCCTGGACCAGTCCCAGTCGCTGAACCTGTTCCTGGAGACGCCTACCATCGGCAAGCTCTCCTCGATGTACGCGTACGCCTGGAAGTCGGGGCTGAAGACGACGTACTACCTGCGCTCGCGCCCGGCGACGCGCATCGCCCGTGCCGCGGGTTCCTCGTCGGCCGCGGGCGCCCCCATTCCCGTACAGGCGACTCCCGACGAGGACGCCGTCGCCTGCTCACTTGAGAACCCCGAGTCCTGCGAGGCCTGCCAGTAATGACCACCGCTCCCGAGAACACAGAGAACGCCGAGAAGGTCCAGAAGAACCTGCTCGACCCGGGCTTCGAGCTGACTCTGCGTCCCATGCGCTACCCGGACTTCTACGAGCGCTACCGGGACGCGATCAAGAACACCTGGACCGTCGAGGAGGTCGACCTCCACTCGGACGTCACCGACCTGGCGAAGCTGTCACCGGGCGAGCAGCACATGATCGGCCGGCTGGTCGCGTTCTTCGCGACGGGCGACTCGATCGTGTCGAACAACCTGGTGCTGACGCTCTACAAGCACATCAACTCCCCCGAGGCGCGGCTGTATCTGAGCCGTCAGCTCTTCGAGGAGGCGGTGCACGTCCAGTTCTACTTGACGCTGCTCGACACCTACCTGCCCGACCCGGCGGACAGGGCGGCGGCCTTCGACGCCGTCGAGAGCATCCCGTCCATCCGCGAGAAGGCCGAGTTCTGCTTCAGGTGGATGGACTCGGTGGAGAAGCTGGACCGGCTGGAGACCAAGGCCGACCGCCGCCGCTTCCTGCTCAACCTCATCTGCTTCGCCGCGTGCATCGAGGGGCTGTTCTTCTACGGTGCCTTCGCGTACGTCTACTGGTTCCGCAGCCGGGGTCTGCTGCACGGTCTGGCGACGGGCACCAACTGGGTGTTCCGCGACGAGACGATGCACATGAGCTTCGCCTTCGAGGTCGTGGACACCGTCCGCAAGGAGGAGCCGGAGCTCTTCGACGACCGGCTCCGGGAGCAGGTCACCGACATGCTCCGGGAGGCCGTCGAGGCCGAACTGCAGTTCGCGCGCGACCTGTGCGGTGACGGCCTCCCGGGGATGAACACCGACTCGATGAGGCAGTACCTGGAGTGTGTCGCCGACCAGCGCCTGACGCGCCTCGGCTTCGCTCCGGTGTACGGCTCCGAGAACCCCTTCTCCTTCATGGAGCTGCAGGGCGTTCAGGAGCTGACCAACTTCTTCGAGCGCCGGCCTTCGGCGTACCAGGTGGCCGTGGAGGGTTCGGTCGGCTTCGACGAGGACTTCTGATCCTTGCGGTGTCCCTGCTCGGCCTCCCTGAGCTGACGGTCGATGCGCCGGTCGCGCACGATGCCGATCACCGAGGGGAGGACGAGCAGGACCAGGATTCCGAGGACGAAGAGCATTGAGATCAGGCCTTCCAGCTGTGTCGTTTCCATGGACACCACTGTCGCGCCGATTGCTCCTTACCGTGAGTGGCAGTACTGCCGCACACCCTCGATTTCCTGCCAGATCGGGTGCACACTGGGAAACATGCTCAACAACGTGGCTGTCGTCCTGCTCGACGGTGTGCATCCTTTTGAACTCGGTGTGGTCTGCGAGGTGTTCGGCCTCGACCGCAGCGACGAGGGGCTGCCGGTGTACGACTTCGCGGTGGTCTCCGCGGAGACTCCGGGCGCGAGCCTCAGCACCCACGTCCCCGGGTTCACGGTCGCCACTCCGTACGGGCTCGACCGGCTGGAAGAGGCCGACCTGGTCGTCGTACCCGCCGGGAGCACCTACGCCGTGCGCGAGTATCCGCCCGAGATGCTCGACGCACTGCGCCGGGCCGTGGACCGCGGGGCCCGGGTCCTGAGCGTCTGCTCCGGGGTCTTCGTGCTGGGCGCCGCCGGGCTCCTGGACGGGCGGCGCTGCGCCGTGCACTGGCAGCACGTGGACACGCTGGCCCGGCAGTACCCGCGGGCGAGGGTCGAGCCGGACGTGCTGTACGTGGACGACGACCCGGTGGTCACCTCCGCGGGCACCGCGGCCGGCATCGACGCCTGTCTGCACATCGTCCGCAAGGAGCAGGGCCCCGAGATCGCCAACGCCATCGCCCGCCGCATGGTGGTACCCCCGCACCGGGACGGCGGCCAGGCCCAGTACATCGAGCGGCCGCTGCCGCGCTCGCAGTGCGACACGGTCGGCGAGGTGCTCGCCTGGATGGAGCGCCACCTCGACGAGGAGGTGACCGTCGAACAGCTCGCCGCTCGCGCGCTCATGTCCCCGCGCACGTTCGCCCGCCGCTTCCAGCAGGAGACGGGCACGACCCCGTACCGCTGGCTGCTGCGTCAACGGGTGCTGCTGGCACAGGAGTTGCTGGAGGCCACGGACGAGACCATGGACTTCATCGCGGACCGCACGGGGTTCGGGACCGCTGCCGCGCTGCGCCACCAGTTCGTCCGCCTGCTCGGGACGACCCCGAACGCGTACCGGCGCACGTTCAGAGGCTCCGAGGCCGCCTGAACGTGCGCCGCGCACTCAGCGGGCCACCGCCCTCAGCAGCAGCCGGTGCGGCCGCAGCGTGATGCCGACCCGGGTCGTGTCGTTGGAGTCGGACACCTGCTCCAGGCGCCAGCGCGAGGCCACCGCCGCCGTGATGAGGCTGAGCTGGGCCATCGAGAAGTGGTCGCTCGGGCACTTCCGGTTGCCCACGCTGAACGGACTCATCGCGTACTTCGGCACGTCCTTGGCGCGCTCGGGAAGCCAGCGGTCGGGGTCGAACTCCAGGTTGCCGTCGTACGACCGCGGATCGCGCTGGATCGCGTACGGGCTGTAGACGATGTCCGCCCCGGCCGGAATGCGATACCCGCCCAGTTCGGTTTCGGTCACGGCCCGGCGCGTCAATATCCATACGGCGGGACGCAGCCGCATGGCCTCGACGACGACATTGTTCGTGTGGGACAGCTTCCGTACGTCCGCGAATGCGACCGGACGGTCCCCCGCGACGGATTCGACCTCTTCGCGTACGCGGTCCGCGTGTTCCGGATGTTCGGTGAGGACTTGCAGCAGCCACATGATCGTGGAGGCGACGGTTTCACTGCCGGGGGTGAGTATCGCGACGACCTGATCGTGGATCTCCTGTTCGCCGATCGGGTCGCCATTCTCGTCCTTCGCTTCCAGCAATGCCGTCAGCAAATCGTCCGGCTTTTGACCGGATGCCCGGCGTTCGGCGACGATCTCGTCGACCAGGAGGTGCAAATCGGCCAATGCACGGTCGAATTTGCGATTGGCCGGAAGCGGCAGCCGATAGAGCGGCCCCGCCGGGATCACCATCCGCCGGTACATGCCGCGGAACACCGTGGCGAGCGCGATGCTCAGCCGCTCGGCGCGCTCGTCCATGAAGTCGCCGCGCAGCAGACAGCGGGCGGCGATACGGACGGCGACCCGGAACGACTCCGAGGTGCAGTCGACCGTCTCGCCGGACCCCATGCGGTCGGCGAGGGCGTGTGCCTCCTCCTCCATGATCGGCCCGTACTCGGGGATGATGTCGAGCCGGAACGCGGGCTGGATGGTCCGCCGCTGGCGTCGGTGCCGCGGTCCGTTGGCGGTCGCCACTCCCTCCTTGCCGAGCAGGCCTTCGAGGGATTCCCACAGAGGACCGTCGATCTTGAAGTCGGGGTTCAGTGCCAGCTCCCCGGTGAGGGCCGGCGTGGTGACCGCGTACACCGTCTTCGGGCCGAGCCTCAGCCGGACGACGTCGCCCTGGTCGCGCAGCCGGGCCAGGAAGCCCAGCGGGTCACGGACCAGTTTCAGGCCGTGACCGAGGCCGGGGACACCGCCCCCGGCGAGGGGCGGGGTGGACAGTTCTGCCGCCTGAGGTGCAGCGGGCCGCACGGACTCGACGGTCATTTCTCACCTGCCGCTTCGTTGTTGACGTACGGGGGTGTGGAGCGGTCGTCCCAGTTGTCGACCATGTACCGGCCGGACTCGTGGTGGAACCAGTACACGGAACTGAACCAGTTCCGCATATTGAACAGACACGCGCGCACGGCGTCCGCCAATTCGGCGCCCCGCGCGGAGCCGCTGTCGATCCGGTCGGCGTACCGCAATACCTCCTTCTCGACGTCGAGGAATTCGCTGATGCATTCCTCGACCCGACGCCTCACTTCCTTCACCGCTTCTTCGAGTCGCATTCCCTCGTGGTGAATGAGACTGATCCCGAGATTGTGCACCTCGTCGCCCGCTATTTCTTTCGGGAGCGAACACAGATCGTTGTACCAGGCGGCGAAATCCTGGCACAGCAACGAAGCCCGCCGATATGCGGGGTTCTGCCGCACGGCGGCGGGAAGTTCGTACTCGGCGCTCGGCTCCAGCAGGTCGATCCAGATCCAGTGCGCGAAAGTCATCCGCCGTAGTTCGAGATATTCGTCGACGGTCGGGACAATGCCTTCCGTTCGGTTGCGGAATTCCTGGTCGTACGCCTCGATGACGGCGTGGAAGTCGTCGGCGAACCGGATGTTCCACCCCTCGCCCAGGAACGAGTACAGCCGCACCATGCTGTCCGCGAACCCCGCGACCAGGGGATCCTGGTGGTGCAGGTGGTCCCACGGGGAGTCGAGAGCCGTGTGCAGCCGGCGCCGGAGCCTGCGCCAGGCCTCCGGCCGGCCGTGTATGACGTCGCGGTCGTGACGGTCGTCCCAGACGAAGAACCACGCGCTGTAGTCCGCTATCGCCTGGAGGACCTGGTCGGGCGCGCCAATGTAGTAGCCCGCCATGAGGTCCGTGTAGCAAAGCCCGTCGGCATATGCCTCGACCTTGTCCGGGGACATGAGGCGTTTTTCCAGGAGCCAGGCCCTGGTCTTCTCCTGAAGCCGGGGCCAATACGGATGGAGTTGACGGGGAAACTCCCTCTCGATCACCGGGAGAGAGAGCGCCGGTGGAACCGAGATCGCGGTGTGCGTCGTTGTGGTGCTCTGTGGGAAAGCAGGCACGAACAAACCCCTCTCAGCCGCCTGTTGGCGACACGCCCCTCCCGCTGTGCCGGGCGTGCGCCGTTGCGTATCCCCGCACTTCCCATTCAGCACCACAACTGACCGTTCTGGGAACGGATTTGCTTCACTCACTACCCCACCGTGCCGAGAATCTCCCCTCCCGTGACTCAATATGGATCATTGCGTGCGCACAAGGGATCGAACGTGCGACGCACAGACGAACGACGCCTGGTCGGAGGGTGCTCCGACCAGGCGTCGTGGGTACGGGACGCTCACGCCCCAACTGTCATTCTCGGACTCAGAGGTTGTCCGAATCAGTCGTTCGCGACGACGGGGTAGCGCGGCTCGTTCTCGGCCATCTGCCGCAGCGCGTCCTTGCGCTCGCGCTTGGAGAGCCGGTCGATGTACAGGTACCCGTACAGGTGGTCCGTCTCGTGCTGGAGACAGCGCGCGAAGTAGCCGGTGCCGCGCACCTTGATCGGGTTGCCCTTCTCGTCCTGCCCGGTGACCTCGGCGTAGTCGGGCCGGGCCAGCGGCGCGTACGCCGTCGGCACCGACAGGCAGCCCTCGTTGCTCTCGTCCAGCTGGCGCCGCTCGGCGGGCAGCTCGACGAGCACGGGGTTGCAGACCACGCCCACGTGCCGCTTGCCCTCGTCGTCCGGGCAGTCGTAGACGAAGACCTTCAGGTCGACGCCGACCTGGTTGGCGGCCAGGCCCACACCCTCGGCGGTGTGCTGGCTGGCGAACATGTCGTCGACCAGCTTGGCGAGGTCGTCGCCGAACTCCGTGACGTCCTTGCACTCCTTGTGCAGTACGGGGTTCCCGACGACCGTGATGGGCCGCGAGCTGCCGCGCCCGCGATAGGCCGCCTCACGCTCCCCCGCGTCGTCCTCGCTGTCGATGACGAAGCCCTCGTCGTCCACGGGGAGCACGCCCACGTGCTGCTGATCGGTGTCCTGCTGCGCCATGACCGACGTAAGCCTTCCTCGGAAAACTGGGTTGTGATGCTGAACAGGGTACGGGGGCACGCCCCGGGCACGGGGCGCCCCTTCAGGGGCGCGGGGAACTGCGCGACAAGCCACAGCGCAGCCGCAACCGACAACGGTCCGTGCAACCCCTAACAAACCTCTTCCAGATCCCGCCAGTCCCGGGAGTCAGGACTGTCGGCAACCCACCCGTCCAGCAACCCCCTCACCAACGAGGCGGGGGCGGCAAGCCCGCACTCCCGCTCGGGCACCCACAGCTGGCCGTCGGTCCGGTGCCCGAGGGGCCCCGGATGTCCCGGCTCACTGTGATCGTGCGGATCGAGATGCTCCCCGTCCCCCTCGTCGGACGGCATCCGGGACTCGGAACACATCCGACAGAGCAGCCGAACCGACGACGACCAGTCCTCCGCGGCGAACCCGGCGTCGGCCGCCAGCCGCTCCAGGGCGTTCCGGTCGTCCTCGGTCTCCGCCTCAAGGAGGACCACCCAGGTCGGCACGGGAGAGGGTGCCCACAGCTCGATCTCGTCGAACACGGGATAGGAGTGCCCCGCGGCGGTCGTCCGCTCACCGTGCGGAACCCCGTCGTGCAGCACGACCTCGCCCCAGCGCCGCCCGGAGGACGGCAGCGGAATGGAGAGGACCTCGATCCGGGCGGGGTCGAGGCGCCGCCCCCACACGACCTCGGCCTCACCCTCGGGCGACAGCCGTACGGCCGCGCTGCCGAGGTCCATGCCCACCGGTTCGCCCGAGGCGGTGGCGCCGCCCGGCACCCGCAGTCCGTAGGCCTGCCAGGCCCGCCGCGCGAGCGGCCAGTCCTGGAGGGCGGTGGCCGCGATGCCGACGTTCCACCAATCAGGGGCCCCGGTCTCCCGGTCGAGCAGTGCCACGGCCCTCAGTCCGGCCGCCCGCGCCTGCTCCCAGTCGTGCCGGAACTTGTGCAGGAGCGCGAGGTTGAACCAGGACTCGGACAGCCAGGGCTCCAGGTCCGCGGCGCGCGTCAGCAGCGCCCCCGCGTCCTCGTACCGGCCATCGCCGATCAGCGTGAACGCACGGTCGGTGGCCTGCCGCCATGAGGCGGAGGGCCGGTGCCGTCCCTTGCCGAAGATCCTCACGATTCCCGCCTGCCAGTTCGTTGAAGAGCGTGCAGCCTCGGGCTGGACTGTGCCCCCTGATGTCCTCTTCCTCGCATCCAACCACGGACGGTCGGACGGGCGCTCATTACCCATGGGTTACCCAGCCAGGGGCAGCATAAGACTGCCCCTCGCCAGCACCCTGGCCAGCGACTCCACCACCTCGGGCTGATAGTCCCGGGCGGTGCCGAGCCTCAGCTCCTCCAACGCCCTGAGGGGCCCACCGGGACCTGCTTCCCTGGCTTTCTCCTCGTACGCGTTGACCGCCCGTACGATTCTGGCGCTGACCGGCTGTTCGCGGTACGGGTCCGCCTGGCGCTCCACCACCACGGCGACCTCCGCGTCCACCCCGGTCTGGCGCACCACGGCGCCGCCGAGCAGGGCGATGCGCCGCTGGTCGTCGGGGGCGAGGGAGGCCGTGGCCCCCGCGGGAACGGGATCGACGAGCGACAGCTGACCGATGTCGTGCATCAGGGCCGCGTACTCCAGAACGGTCAGTTCGGGCTCGGAAAGCCCCAGCTCACGGCCGACGGCCCGGCTGAGCGCGGCCACGCGTCTGGCATGGCCCGGCGGGGTGCAGCCGGCGATCTCGGTGGCCCGGGCGAGGGAGGCGATGGTCTGGCGGTAGGTGGTCCGTACGGCCGCGTACCGCCGGAAGGACAGCTGGGTGAGCAGCAGCGGCAGGGAGAACACGGGCAGCGCCCACAGGCCGGCGACGGCGACCGCGAGCGCCATCACGGCGCCGGTCGCGCAGACCGCCGACCCGATGCCGAGCGTGCCCCGCAGTTCGTCCCGCAGCAGCGGCCCGAACGGCCAGCGGGTCCGCGCGTGCGCCATGGCGGCGGCCAGTACGGCGTCCCACAGCGCGGAGAGCACGAGAAGCGCGACGACGAGGGCCGCGTACGTGGGTCCGTCCTCGGCCCACTCCCTCAACCTGCCCTGGTTGTAGAGGGGTTGGAAGCACACGGCGGCGAAGGCGACGGTCAGCACGCGCCGCGTGAGGTGGTCGGCGGTGGGCCCGTGCCCCTTGGCCACATGGGGCACGCACCCCACCAACGAGGCCGCCACGACGACGGCGACGGTCTGCAGGACCCCGTGGTGGGTGCTCTGCCCGCCGTTCTCCCCGAGCAGCGCGTACGCGAGCGCTCCGGCCGCCCCGAGCGGCGCCGACTCCCGCTGCTCCGCCCCGCCCCACCGGCCCAGCTCCCCAACGGCGATCAGCACGCCGAACGCGAGAGCGACCCCGCGTTCGTCGAGGCCGTGCCAGAGGGTGGCGACGAGGGCGACGACCGCGAGGAGGGCAGCGGCGACGCGGGCGAGGGTGAGCACGGACAGGGGGCGCGACCGGTTCACGGGGACCTCCGACGGGCCGTGCGGGCGGTGACTCGGCGGGCGGAGTGGGGGGTGGGCGCTCGGTGGCGTACGGAGACACGGCAGGCGGAGCACGAAGAGGGGGTTCGGCCGGGCGGGCGGGGGTGGGAGTCGGTGGCTCGTGAGGGCGGCGCGGTGCCGGAGACGCTCATGGCGTGGTCTCGCCTACGCCTTTGCGTTGACCTGGTGGCGTGCTGGAAACGGGCGGAGCGGGTGGGTAGGAATCGCCGCGCAGCGGCGTCTCGTCCGCCGTGACCACGGGATGCCACCCCCTGCGGGCAAGCCCCCGCACAAGCGCCTCCACCATCCGCGGATCGAACTGCGCCCCCGCACACCGCTCCAACTCCTCCAGCGCGGCCGCAACAGGCCGCGCCCTCCGGTACGACCGGGTCGACGTCATCGCGTCGAAGGCGTCCGCGACCGCCACCACCCGCGCGAACTCCGGGATCTGGCCCCCCTTGAGCCCGTACGGATACCCGCTCCCGTCCAGCCGCTCGTGGTGATGCAGGATCGCCGACCTGGCCTCCCCCAGGAAACCGATCCCGCGCACCATCTCGTGCCCGTACTCGGGATGCAGTTCGATCACCCGCCGCTCCTCCGGCGTGAGCGGCCCGTCCTTGCGCAACAGCCGTGTGGGGACCCCGAGTTTGCCCACGTCGTGGAGGATCCCGGCGAACCTGAGGACCTCGGCCCGCTCGTCGTCCATGCCGAGTTCGCGCGCGATCACCATCGACGCCTGCCCCACCCGCTCGCTGTGCCCGCGCGTGTACCCGTCCTTGATGTCGACGGCCTGCACGAGCGCCCGGATGGTCGCCTGGTGGGCGGCCCGTTCCCGGTGGTACTGCGCGAACACCCACCACGACACGTACATCGGCAACAGCACGAGGAGCGCGGCGACCGGCCCGTACGGACTGCGCCAGAACACCGCCATCATCAGCCCGGCGAGCCCGTGCACGGCGACGGGCGCGAGCGAGCGGAGGAAGAGACCACGCCAGGCGGCCCGTGCGGGCACCCGCTCGGCGAGCACCAGGATTCCGCCGTCGAGCACGGTCAGCACCAGGCAGAACGCCACGACGGCCGCACCGGCGGTCACGAGGACGTACGGGAAGTCGGACGAGAGGACCGCGTCCCGCCCGCCCAGCGCCCGGTGCACCCACGAGGCGGCCCACGCCGCGAGCGCGAGCTGCCCGGCCCGCCACACCTGTCGCAGCCACCGCGGCCGCTGCTCGACCCGGGTCAGCAGCGCCCCCGGCAGAGCCACGAGCGCCGCGGCAGGAGGCGGCAGCAGAAAGGCCGCGGCGAGGAGCACGGGCGTGTGCCATCTGGGGGAACCGCCCGGTTCCCCGGCGACCCCCGCGCCCTCGGGTGTGCGGCCCGCCGCGAACCGGCTTCCGGCGAGCAGTTCGCACCCCGCGCAGAGCACCGCGAAGAGCAGCACCGCACCCCACGGGGCGTGCGTGGCCGGCAGCGGGAGGGCGCAGCACGCCGCTCCGAGCGCGGTGCAGACGACGTAGACACGCGCCCACGGCGAAACCGGCCGCATGGCGCTCCCTTCCCTGTGGCCCGGCACCTGTCGGCCGACCGGGCGGGGCGGCTCCGGCACAAGCCCCGTACAGGCCTTGGGACATGGACGATAGGACGGCCGGGCACGGCTCGGGGGAGGCATGGAACGATTCGTCGGGCCCAGAAGGCAGATTCGCCCGTTCGAGTGAGCCGCGTACGCGCGGGGTGCTGCGCCGTCCTTGCGTGTTCCTTGCGCGTGCCTTTGCGCCGTCAGAGCACCGTCAGATCGCCGTCAGAGCACCGTCAGAGCCTCGTCAGAGCCTCGTCGAAGCCGTCAGTGCGCCACATCGGCCGCGAGCGCCCGGCTCAGCTCCTCCACCGTCGCCGGTGACTCGCGCTGAAACGCGGGGATGTCGAGGCCGTCGTCCCCCATGACGGTCAGCAGTGCCCGGTCGCCGACCGCCATCACGATGACGTGTCCTGAGCCGCACCTCGCCACCACCTCGCGGAGCGCGCCGACGCCCGCCTGGTCCGCCATCCGCCGCCCGACTCCGAGCGTCGCGGCGGCCAGCGCTGCGACGGACTCGGGGTGGACGGAGTCCGAGTCGTGGACGACGAGGAGGCCGTCCGCCGTGGACAGAACGCTCTGGGAGATCCCCATCACCCGGTCCCGCAGAGCGGTCAGGATCTCGGTCAGGGGACTGGGCGGCGGCTGTTCACTCATGACGAGCTCCTTGCTAAAGGCATATGCAATCCTGGTACGGTCCAACTGGCGTGTTCCGAGGGTCAGTCGGATTCCGGCAGTCCCGTCAGGCCCCGGCGGACCCGGCGCAGCATGTCGATGGAGGGCTGGTCGGCGGCCAGGTCCTCGGGCGAGAGCATGGGGAGAACGAACGGCTGCGCCCCCGGAGATTCACCGGCGGTGTCCCCGTCGGCCCCGGACGACGAGCCCGCGCCCCGCACGGGCAGCGGCGGTCTCCCGACCGGTGGTACCGGTCGCGACGTCGGTGCCTGTTGTACCGGCTGTGTCTGTTGCACCGGCGGGACCTGTTGCACCTGCGGCGCCTGTGGGAGCTGCGGTGCCTGTGGAACCTGCGACTGAGTGCCGGATTCGGTGGAGCGTCCGGGCCGCGCCTGTGGGGCGTCCGCGTCCGGTCCTCGGGTCCGCCGTTTCGCGGCCCGCCTCGCTTCGGCCTCCGTGCTCCGTCGGCGCATCGCTGCCCGACGTCTGCGTGAACTCACTACCCCCCCGTCCCCCCGTCGTTCCCTGCGGCAAAAGCATTGCTTCCCCCCGCGGGCCGTTGGCCCGCCGGACCCTCCCGTGCCGGGCCTTCGCCCACCCTCGACGCACCGCCGGGCCTGCGCCTCGGCAGTGGTTCGGCCTTCGACTGCGACCCGAAACCGGACCCTGACCCCGACCCTGACCCCGACCCGGCGCCGGACCTCGACGGCTGCGGTGTCGCGGAGCGCCGTTCGGGCAGTACGCGCGGCGCGGTGCTCGGCCGGCCGCCGGGTTCCCTGCCCGCCTCCCACCGGACGAGTTCCAGAGCTTCCAGGCGGGTCAGGTCGAGCATGACCGCGTACAGCCCGCGGCCGAGCGTGAAGGCGATGTCCCGGGCCGTGCGACGCCCGTTGACGGTGTTCAGCACGGACTGATGGCGCTGCGGCAGCCGGCGGCCCGGCCCGGGGCCCGGAGCCGGTGTGGGCCGCACACGCGCGAGTTCTCCCGGCGCCCCCCACGGGCCGGAGAGCTGCGCCATACGCCGGGTGGTCTCCTCGGTCAGCCGCCGCGGTTCCACACCGGGCACCGCGAGGAGGGTGGGCTCCGGGTCGCCCAGCGTCCAACTGCCGGGCGGACCCAGCGCCATGGCGAAGGCCGCGTCGAACACGGCCGCGGTGCACACGACCTCCAGTTCGGCGGCGCCGATCAGGCCCGCGGCCACCAACTGCCCGCCCAGCCGGTCCACGTCACGCTCCGCCGCACACGCGGCCAGCCAGGCCTCGTCGTCGATGCGGCCCGGTGTGAGCAGGACCGACGTGGCGGTCGGCGCGCCCGGTGTCTCGACCGCGCCGATCAGACCGTCCCTCAGATGAATCGTTCCGCCCGGGGAACCGGAGACCCGCACCGTGCCGGTGAAGCCCTCCTCGTGCAGCCCCTGCAGAAGCGCGGGCAGATTGCGCGCCGGGGCTCCCGTCATGCGAGCACCTCGGCGACCCGGTCGCCCAGACTCCGCGTGGCGAGCGCCAGGTTGGCCCGCTCCCGGTCCATGCCCGCCGCCAGCAGCAGGGGGTCGCCGGCCGGCCGTGTCACCGCGAGCAGCACCTGATGGCGCCGCGCGCTGGTGGTGATCACGCTCTCCAACTCCCCCTCGGCGCCCGCCTGTCCGAGCCGTTCGACGATGAGTGCGGCGAGTTCGGCGCACTCCGGGCCGCCCGCGGCCTCCTCGGAGTCCCCGGCCACCCCGTAGGTGAGGCCTGTGACCGCGTCGACCAGGGCGACACCCGTGACTCCGGGGGAGTCGAGGAGCCGGGCCAGGGAGGCTTCGACGGCCGTTGTCATTTCCCCGTTTCCCCCTTCACGTCCGAACGTCGCACAGTACTTTGAACATCAACTAACGCAACAGGTAACAAATTTGATGTTTTGTGACGCACAAGCCACTTGTGTTCGATCGTAGTTGTACGAGCAACGACCGTCAGCGTCACTGAGGAATTGGGGCAACGTGAACATCGAGACCGCGCTCAAGGAAGCCATGACCGTGGACGGGGCCATCGGCATCGCCCTCGTCGACTACGAAAGCGGAATGTCGCTCGGCACGCTCGGCGGAGGCCCGTCGCTCGACCTGGAACTGGCCGCCGCGGGCAACACCGAGGTGGTGCGCGCGAAGATGCGCACGCTGGCGTCGCTCGCGATGGACGACACCATTGAGGACATCCTGATCACGCTGGGCAAGCAGTACCACCTGATCCGCCCGCTCGGCAGCAGCAGCGGCTCGCTCTTCCTCTACCTCGCGCTCGACCGCTCCCGCAGCAACCTGGCACTGGCCCGGCACAGCCTGAAGCGGATCGAGAACGGCCTGGAAGTCTGAAAACGGCCCGGACGTCGGACGCCGCTGCCCGGGGGAGGGAGGGGGAACACAATGCGGCGGCGGGGGGGGGGGGGGAAGGGGAGAGTGGTCGAGAAAGGCAAGAGGAGGAAAAGAACGCCAAAGAGGAGAAAAAAGGG